>CAMOIA010000087.1 GCA_946615785.1 uncultured Clostridia bacterium | reverse complement strand
TAAGGGCAGATGACCCGAAGGGCCCCTGTGCGCCCTGGTCGGACGGCCCGGTGACCCCGCCGGAGTGGGAATGCCTGGACGGAACCTTTTACGCGGACGAGACGGGAAGGCCCTACATGGTCTTTTGCCATGAGTGGGTGCAGGCGGGGGACGGCGAAATCTGGGCACAGCCGCTGACGGGGGATCTGAAAGCGGCCTGCGGCGAGAAGACGCTTCTCTTCAAAGCCTCGGAAGCGCCGTGGGCAAAGCGTGTGCACCATACCTCCGGCCGGGAGGGGTATGTGACGGACGGGCCGTTTTTGTGGAAAAATGCCGACGGAAGGCTTCTGTGCCTCTGGTCGTCCCTTTCTGCGTCGGGATATACGCAGGGCCTCGCCGTTTCCGAAACCGGGCGGATTGACAGCCACTTTGCGCAGCTGCCGCCCCTCTTTGAGGACGACGGTGGTCACGGCATGCTCTTTCGAACGAAGGAAGGCGTGCTCATGCTGACCCTGCACAGCCCGAACGAACATCTGAAGGAACATCCGCGGTTTATCCGCATGGATCTATCCGTGCTTTCCTAAGCGTTCAGAGGCGATATGACGCAAAAAACGCCGTTTCGCCTCGAAATTGAAAGCCGTGTTTGGGTCAGCAGAAATTTTGATGGTTTTTCAGCAAGGCGAGAAGCCTTGATTTTCTTCTTTTTGTCAAAATATGCAAAAATACTGACCATTTATTCCTTCGCCTCCTGCGCGTATACTGATTTCAGCTTGTGAAACGCGTGGACAAAACTGTTCAGCTGCTGAAGGAGGACGAAGGATACCATGAAGAAGATCGAAATCAGTTTGCTTCTGTTTTTGCTCGTATGCTTATGCATACCGGGCGCACAGGCCGACAACGCACAGGTCGCGTTTGCCTCCGGCACCATCACGCTTGACGGTGTCGCCGAGGATGCCTGGGACGATGCCTCCGTGCTGACCATGGAGAACAAATTCGGCGTCACCACGTCGTTTGACTGGATGACCTGGAGCACCAAGACCACGCTGACGCCGAAGGAAGAGGCGCTGACGGACGCTTCCGTGCGTGCCCTGTGGGACGGCAACGCGGTCTATCTGCTTATCGAGGTCAGCGACAGCTATGTTGGGTCAAACGACAAGGTCATGATCGGCCTTGATCTTTTGAATGACAAGCTGCCGCTCACGGAAGAGGACGACGCGCTGATTACGGTGAACCCGGTGTCGCAGTCGATCGCCGTCAGCTGGGGCGGCCTGGATACGCCCAGGTATCAGCGACTGGCGAAGGATTCCGCCGTGACGCTGAAAACGGACGCTGAGGGGAACATTACCGGCTATGTGGCGGAGCTTGCGTTCTATGTAAGCGATTACGCTTTTCACGGCGGCGAAGCGCTTGGATTTGACGTGAGCGTCGCCAACTACGGCGCACATGTATACAGCGGCACGGACAACGAGATGGTTACCTACCATTCAACCGGCGATATCAGCGGCGATAACAAGGGACATCTGTACGGCACGGTCGTGCTGGCAAAGCCGGACGCGGAGCAGTGGGAAAACCGTCCCACCGACCATTTTGTCCTCCAGAGCCTGATCGCGCAGGCAGAAACGCTGCCGGGCGGCATCTGGGAGGACGAAGAAGCCCTGCAGTCTGCGCTTGCTGCGGCGAAAAACGTCAACGCGGGCGTCACAGCCTCCAGGGAGGAAATCGACAGCGCCGCAGAAGCGCTTAAAAAGGCTCTGGATGACATGCGGCATGTGGACAGGGTGAGCGGCTCGGACCTTCCGGACCTGAAGGATACCCCTGTGACGGACAACCTGCCGGATCCCTTCACGTTTGTAAACGGCGACGGCGTGACCCGGGACACCTGGGCGGACCGCGCAGAAGAGATACGCGACATGGCGCAGTATTATGAATACGGCTTCATGCCGGGCGATCCGGACAGCGTGACGGCGTCCTATGATCCGGACAGCGGCACGGTGACCGTGAACGTGACGGTTGGCGAAGAGACGAGAAGCTTTGACGCGAATCTCTTTTTGCCAGCGGCGGAAGGCGACTTTTACGAGGACGGCAAGATCCCGGTATTGATGAATCTGTTCTTCGGCTTCGGCTCTGCCAACAACAGCACGGTCAGCAACGCCGGCTACGCGCAGGCGGCTTTCACCTATACAAGCGTTGCGGCGGACAACAACAGCCATACCGGTCTCTTTTACGATTTGTATCCATATGATGCCAGCCAGTACGCGGACAGGGGCACCCTGGTTGCGTGGGCCTGGGGCGCAAGCCGCGTGCTGGACGCGCTGGAATATCTTAACGAAAACGACCCGGCCCTGCAGGGCAGACTGGACCTGAGCCGCGTGGCTGTGACGGGCCAGAGCCGGCTTGGCAAGGCTTCTCTTGTGGCCGGGCTCATGGACGAGCGCTTCGGCGTCACCGCGCCGCAGGAAAGCGGCTCGGGCGGCGCGGGCACATACCGCTATATCAACTATTCCACGGACGAATATCCCCTGCAGTACAGCTGGGCCGCAAGCCCTGCCTCCGGTTCTGAAATCCTGCCGCACCGTCCGCGCAATCAGGGCTGGAACCACAATGAAATGCTCGCATACGCGCTGGATGACCGCTGGTACGGCGAAGATTTTCCGGATACGCTGCTGGGCACGCGTCTGCCGTACGACAAGAACCTGGTCCTCTCCGCGATCGCGCCAAGAGGCCTGTATGTGATCTGCTCCAACAACGACGACGCCAATAACAATTACGGCGACGCAACAAGCTATGAAGGCGCGCTGCCGGTGTATCAGGCGCTGGGGATCGAGGATTATCTGGCCCTGGACGTCGGCATGTCCAATGCCGGACACGCCACCTCGAACGACCAGATCGAGCGCCTGGTGGAATTCATGAACTGGTACTTCTACGGCATTGAAATGTCCGAAGAGACGCGGACAAAGCTGCACACCAACCCCTTTAAGGACGAGGGCGGCTACGCGCGTTACGGCGGGCTGGATACGATGCTGGAAAACTACACCGGCTTTTCCTTCAAGGTCACGTTTGACCCCAATGGCGGCACGGGCGAAATGGAGCCTGCTTATGTGCGGGAAAACGCTGTCTATCCGCTGCCGGAATGCACGTTCACGCCTCCGGAGGGGAAGGAATTTGATCAGTGGGACGCCGGCAGGCCGGGCGATGAGATCACGGTGACGGAGGATATCACGGTCGCGGCGCAGTGGAAGGACCTGCCGACGGTATATACCATCAGCCCAAGGACGAACCCCGTATGGGTCCGGGGAAGCGGGGTTACGCTGGATTTCGTGATCAAGGGCAGCCCTGACGATTCAAAGACCTTCGAAAATTTCCGGGGGATCACAATCGACGGCAGCACCGTCGAGGCAAGCGGCTATACGGCCCTTGAGACCGCGAGCGTGGACCTGAGGCTCGGGGGGGTTACGCTGGAGGCGCTGAAGCTCGGAAGTCATACGCTGGTCGCAAGGTTCACGGACGGGGAGGCGGAAACGCAGTTCACCGTAACAGAACCGCTGCCGACCCAGATCCGCACGCCGACGCCCAGGCCTGCGTCGACCCCGAAGCCCTACAATCCCGGGGGATACTACGATTATAAGTTCACCTTCACCGTCCGCTGGGAGGCCGAGCCGCTCGAGAGCATCGACTGGACGCTTTACAATCCGGACGGAACAGCCGCACACAAGGTCTTCAACAAGAAAAAGATCAGCGATACCCAGTGGCGGTATGAAGCGTGGTTTGCCGACGGCGGCGCGTATTACATCGTTGAAAACGTGCCGGCAGGCTATAAGGTGCGCTACGAAAACGTCGGCGCGCACGCCGGCGAGACCGATCGCTGCTACAACGGCGGTACCATCGTCAATTATAAGGTGCCAAAGACCGGGGACGAGGCGAACCTGGTTTTGTGGACGGCCTGTCTGCTTGCCGGCATGGCGATCCTGGGCGGCGTGATTCACGCCCGCAGGCGTAAAGCCGGCCGGTAATCCCGTGGACTTAAGGGCGCAGGCCATATCGGATTTGCCGGTATGGCCTGCCTTCTGAAAGGAGGAAGCCATGGATCAGCAGGAAAAACGTCCGGGAAGCCGCCGCCGCTGCATTCCCTGGGGGAGCGTCATGGCGGCCGTTCTGGCCTGCAGTCTGGTGATTTACAGCCTTGTGCGGCTGATTGGCTATGGCTCGGACCTGATGTCTGCCCGCCGGACGGCGCAGGCGCTTTTGCAGGTTTATGAATCGGCCCCCACGGAGGCCCCCGTTTCGCGTATGGATGCACAGATACAGGTCAGCGAGGCGCCCCGGCAGGAATGCACGGCTTTGCCGACGGTGGCGCCGATGGCGGTGCCCTTTTTCGGCCGCGCCATTCAGGGCGGGGAAGCATCAGGCTATCCTGACCATCCGCATCTGACCGTCAGCAGCCGCTTTCAATCCCTGCAGAAGGAAAGCCGATATGTGGTCGGGTGGCTGTCGATCCCCGAGCTCCTGGACGAGCCGGTGGCACAGGAGAACAATGTCTTTTTTCTGAATCATGACGCCAAAGGACAGAAAAACGTCAACGGCGCGCTGTTCCTGGATTCTGCCATCGGACTGAAAAACCGGCCCGATACCTATATCATCTACGGCCACAACATGAAAAGCGGGGCGATGTTTGGCAGCCTGCGCCTTTATACAAACAGCGCGTTTTATCGCAGCGAGCCTTTTATAACCTTTGATACGATGTACGAAACGGGGCGGTATGTGGTCTTTGCCGTCGGCAACGTCAATACGGAAACCCTGGGACGGACCCATTATCTGGATCTGTATTCGCTCCTGTCCCGCGACGCTTCCGAAAGACAGGCGGCCATCGACACCCTCGTTGCCGCAAGCGTGCACACCTGCACGGTGGACGTGCAGCCGGATGACCAGCTGCTGATCCTTGTGACCTGCGTTGACAACGACGCGGAACGCAGGGTGGTCGCCGCCCGGCGCGTGAGAAACGGCGAAGATGAGGGAGCACTGAAAGCCATGGCTGAGAAAAGCAGAAGAAGATGACCGCTTCCGAAAGAAAACGGAGGGAAAACGCCTCCTTCTTCACAGAAAAAACAGAGCACTCTGCCGCGGATACGCGTGTGGAATGCTCTGTCTTCGATTCTGGCCGGCGTTACAGTTTCATCACCCAGTCGTGCGGGTCCGGCGCGGTACCCCACTGGATGCCGGTCAGCGCGTCGTACAGGCGCTGTGTCACCGGGCCGATCCTGTTTTCACAGACGGTGTAATCCTGTCCGTCCATGTAGAGCTCGCCGATCGGGCTGACCACCGCGGCGGTGCCGGTGCCCCAGGCCTCCTCCAGCGTGCCGTCCTTCGCCGCGTTCAGCAGCTCCTCCGCGCTCAAAAGCCGCTCTTCCACTTCATAGCCCCAGTCCCTGAGCAGCTGGATGCAGCTCTTTCTGGTGATGCCGGGAAGCACGGAGCCGGTGAGCTTCGGGGTGACGATGACGCCGCCGATTTTGAACATCACGTTCATGCTGCCCACTTCTTCAATGTATTTGCGCTCCACGCCGTCCAGCCACAGAACCTGCGTGAAGCCGTTTTCTTCGGCGATTTCGCCCGCGCGAAGACTGGCCGCGTAGTTGCCGCCGCACTTGGCTTCGCCGGTGCCGCCGCGTACGGCGCGCACGTCCCGCGTTTCAATGGCGATGCGGACGGGATTGATGCCTTCGGCGTAATAGGCGCCGACGGGGCTGAGAATGATGCAGAACACGGCGTGGTCCACGGCGTGCACGCCAAGGTGCGGGTCGTTGCCGAAGATATAGGGGCGAATGTAGAGGCTTGTGCCCATCTGATGGGGCACCCAGTCCTTTTCGATTTCCAGCAGACGCACCAGAATGTCCAGGGCGCCTTCTTCATCGAGCGTGGGCAGGCACATGCGCCTTGCGCTGTTGTTCATGCGGCGGATATTCTCCATAGGACGAAACAGCTGAATGCCGCCGTCCGCGCGCCGATAGGCCTTCAGGCCCTCAAAAATCTCCGCGCCGTAGTGCAGCACGGTCGACGCGGGATGGATGGGCAGGGGACCGAAGGGAACGATGCGTCCGTTTTGCCAGCCTTCCTTCCTGGAATAATCCATCAGGAACATATGGTCGGTAAAAATACGGCCAAAGCCAAGGCGGCTTTCGTCTTCGGGCTTTTTGGCGGGGCGGTCTGTCAGGGTGACGGAAATGGGATATTTCATGGCCTGTATCTCCTTTTTCAGTAGAATTTCAGTAGAATCTGCGTTTGAGGCGTATGCTTTGTGCCGCCGTTATTATAATACCGAATGGATGTAAACTTCAACTGAAAAACGGGCAAAGAACAGGAAAAACATGCACAAGGGTGCGTAACGTCCGGCTTTGGGGCATCAGAGGACGTCTTATGCGGACATGGCGTTTTCTCTGATGCGTGTTTTGCGGTGCGGGCAATCGGCGAAGGATGGATGATAACCGGAAGGGAAAGGCGGGGAAGACTGTCCTTTCGCGTCCCTGTTTGCTTTTTTATTTCCTTTTTAGTATAATCCCCGTTGAACTGCTTGTTTTTTAGGAGGTTTGCATGAAAAGGCAAGGCGCTTTGCTGCTTGCGCTGATCATTTTTCTGCCGCTTTCAGCCGTTGGCGCTGCGGTGCGTGAAGACGAAGGACTGTACGAGGCGGCTGCGTGCGAGGCCGCGCTGCCGCAGGCGCTGGGCATAACGGACAACGTGTACGAAGCGGGCGAACTGATGCCCGAATATGAGCGCGAGGCGGATCTGACCGCCCAGGCGGACGGCGAATACGCCTATCTGGCCGATAC
>CAMOIA010000086.1 GCA_946615785.1 uncultured Clostridia bacterium | reverse complement strand
GAAAACGTAGCTGTCGTGTACATCAGCCACAAGATGGATGAGATCCTGCGCATCAGCGACGACGTGACCATCATGCGCGACGGTCAGTACATCGGCACCTGGGAAGCCAAAGACCTGACCACCGATAGAATCATCACCCAGATGGTGGGCCGCGAGCTGACCAACCTGTATCCGCCGAAATACAACCAGCCGGGCGAAGTCGTTTTTGAGGTCAAGGACTTCACGTCCATCAATCCGCGTTCCTTCCGCAACGTCAGCTTCCAGCTTCGAAAGGGCGAAATTCTGGGCGTGGGCGGCCTGGTCGGCGCACAGCGCACGGAGCTGATGGAGGGCATTTTCGGCATCCGCAGCCATGTCAGCGGCGAGGTATTTTACAAAGGGAAAAAAATGAACATCAACCGGCCCAAAGACGCAATCGACCAGGGCATTGCCCTTCTGACAGAGGATCGCCGCGGCAGCGGGATCCTGGGCGTTCTGAGCGTGGCCGACAACATTTCCATTTCCTCCCTGAGCCAGTATCTGGATTACGGCATCTGCATCAACAGCAAAAAGGTTGAGAATCTGGTGCAGGAAAACGTGAAAAAGATGAACATCAAAACACCGTCCTCCAAAACGCAGATCAAAAGCCTCTCCGGCGGCAACCAGCAGAAAGTGCTGGTGGGACGGTGGCTGGCAAACAATCCCGACGTGCTGATCCTGGACGAACCGACCCGCGGCATCGACGTCGGCGCCAAGTACGAAATCTACTGCATCATTGCCGACCTTGCGAAGGAAGGCAAGAGCATTATCATGATCAGCAGCGAAATGAGCGAGCTGATCGGCATGAGCGACCGGATCATGGTCATGTGCGACGGCCGGGTGACCGGCTTTGTAGACAGCAAAGACGCGACCCAGGAAAACATCATGGCGCTGGCCACGCAGTTTTCATAAGAGGAGGAAGTCAATATGGAAAAGAACAAACAAAGCGTCGCCGTGCGTTTTTTGAGCGTGCTCAAGGGCAACCCCATCGTATTCCTGCTGCTGGTTGCCGCCATTGTCGTCGGCATCCTGAAGGATAATTTCTTCTCCTGGGCCAATTTCGGCAACCTGATGAGCAATACCGCCGTGCGGTTTTTGATCGCGCTTGGCGTGAGCGGCTGTCTGATTACCAAGGGCACCGACCTTTCCGCCGGCCGCCAGGTGGGCTTCGCCGCAGTCGTCGCGGGCATTCTCTGCCAGCGCGGCGATTATACCGGCCGCCTGTGGAAATGGGCGCCCGAAATGAACATCGGGCTTGTGTTCCTGATCGTCGTGGCGCTCGGCCTTTTGTGGGGCCTGCTCAACGGGCTTGTCATCACCAAGCTGCACGTACCGCCCTTTATCGCAACCCTTGGCACGCAGACCATCATTTACGGCATTTCCCTGGTCATTTCCGACGCACAGCCCATCGGCGGTTTTCAGAAGGTGTATACCACGCTGATCAACGGCCGGATCGGCAACGTGCGCGGCTTCCATCTGCCCTACCTTCTGTTCGTCGCTCTAATCTTCGGCCTTCTGTTCTGGTTCATCTACAATAAGACAAGGCATGGCAAATACATGTACGCTATCGGCGGCAACGACGTGGCGGCTGAGGTCAGCGGCGTCAACACCACCAGCACCCTGATCGGCATTTACACCACCGCGGGCGTCATGTACGCCATCGCCGGATATCTCCTGGCGGCCAAATCGGGCGGCGCGTCCGCCTCCATGGGCCAGGGCTACGAACTGGAGGCCATCGCGGGCTGCACCATCGGCGGCGTTTCCACAACGGGCGGCATCGGCACCGTGCCGGGCATTCTGGTGGGCGTTCTGGTGTTTGAATTGCTCAAGATCATTCTGCAGTTCCTGCAGGTCAACCCCTACTACAACTACGTGGTGCAGGGTCTGGTCATCGTGCTGGCCGTATCCCTTGACATCCGCAAGTATATCGCCAAAAAGTAATGCGAAAAGAAGAAGAACTTGCTGCCCGCGAGGCAGCCCTGAAAGAGCGGGAAAAGAAGGTCGAGGAGCGGGAGCGCGCCCTGGATCCCTTTTCCATGGCCATCAAGGAAAAAAAAGAGCAGGTATACAGCAAAATCAAGGTAAGCGTTAAAACCATGAACATGATCATCGGCGTGGTTTCCGTCCTGCTTGGAATCGTCGTGATCCTGATCATTCTGGAAGCGGCCGGGATTTTCAAGCTGTGACGAGTTCGCCTGCCCGTTCTCCGCTTTCCGCCCTGCGTCCTCCAGGCAAAGCTTTCCTTTTTCAAAGCCAGTAAAAAACGCGGACTGCCATCTTCCGGCAGTCCGCTGCTTTTGTCTTTTCTTAATTCTTCCTAGTAAACCGTGTGACAACATATCCGGCCTGCCTCACGGCATCGCGGAGTTTTTCTTCGTCCGGAACCGTTTTTGACCGGATTTTCGCCTGATGGGAAGCAATGCTGACCGACGCCCACACGCCGCCGGCCCCGTTGAGCGCGTTTTCAACCTTGCGGGCACAGTTTTCGCAGGTCATTCCGCCAATGTCCAGAACGGCCTCATATGGATAATGCGCCTTCTTTCGATCCGGAACGCCGACTCTCGCCTCCGCAGCCTCATGCTCTCCGCAGCAGCCTCCGCCTTTTTTCAGCTTCCTGAAAGCCTTGTAAAGCGCCCATGCAAACAGCACCGCAAGCAGGGCGATCACCCATACCGTCATATCTATCTCTCCCCGTTTTGCCGGGTACAGGCATGTGCACACGACGCGCAGCACCCGCTGCAGCCCGTTTTTCGGTTTTTCACAATGTGCCTTACCGCAAAGGCCGCGGAGACAGCCAGCAAAACAAGCACAACCGCGTCTCCAATGCTCATACTCAATTTCATCCTTTCCGTTCCGGTTCGCCGAAGAAAACGGGACCCCTGCATTCCGTCAAAGGCGTCATGCCGCGCCGAAGAGCATTCCGATCAGCCGGATCGCCATCGCGGCCACCCAGGCGATGCAGCACTGCCACAGCACCAGGCCTGCAGCCCATTTGCCGCCCAGTTCCCGCTTGACGGAAGCAACCGCCGCCACACAGGGCGTGTACAGCAGGCTGAAAACCAGCATGCCCGCCGCGGCCAGGGAACCGATACTCTGCACGCCGCCCGCAAAGAGGACGGTCATGGTGGAAACCACGCTCTCCTTTGCCATAAAGCCGCTGATCAGCGAGGTAACGATCCGCCAGTCCCCAAGGCCTACCGGCCTGAAAATCGGCGCGATCACCCCCGCGACGGCCGCCAAAATGGAATTGGAGGGATCGTCCACCATATTGAAGCGAAAATCAAAGGTCTTGAGGAACCAGACCACAATGGTCGCGATCAGGATCACCGAAAAGGCCCGCTGCAAAAAATCCCTGGATTTTTCCCACAGCAGCTGCAGCGTCGTGCGAAGGCTCGGCATGCGGTAATTGGGCAGTTCCATCACAAAGGGAACCGCTTCCCCTTTGAACAGGGTTTTCTTGAACAAAAGGGCTACAAGAATGCTGACCAGCACCCCAAGCACATACAGCCCCGGTACGATCCACCAGCCGCCTTGGGCAAAGAAGGCGGCGATAAAGAAAAGATAGATCGGCTGCTTGGCCGTACAGCTCATAAACGGCGTCAGCAGAATGGTCATTTTGCGGTCACGCTCGGAGGGAAGGGTGCGCGTGGACATGACGGCCGGCACCGTGCAGCCAAAGCCGATCAGCATCGGCACAATGCTGCGGCCGGAAAGGCCGATCCTGCGCAGAAGCTTATCCATGAAGAACGCAACCCGGGCAATGTATCCGCTGTCCTCCAGAAGCGAGAGGAAGAGGAACATGGTCACGATGACCGGCAAAAAGCTCAGCACGCTCCCGACACCCTCAAAAACGCCTTCGAGCACCAGGCTCTGCACGGTGTCGTTGACGTTCCCGGCGATCATGGCCCGTTCCGTCAGCGCCGCAAGCTGGTCGATGCCGGACTGCAGAAGGCCCTGCAGCCAGGGTCCTATCAGAATAAAGGTCAGATAAAACACCAGCGCCATGATGGCGATAAATACCGGAATGGCCGTCCATTTGCCGGTGAGCACCCGGTCGATCTTCTGGCTGCGGATACGCTCGCGGCTTTCCTGCGGCTTGGTCACGCAGGCGTCGCACACCCTGTAAATATATCCAAACCGCATGTCCGCCATGGCGGCGCTGCGGTCAAGGCCGCGCTCTTTTTCCATCTGCAGCACGATGTGCTCGATCATTTCCTTTTCATTCTGATCAAGGTTCAATTGCGCGATGATCAGTTCGTCCCCTTCGATCACCTTACCGGCAGCAAAACGCACGGGAAGCCCGGCCTTTTCGGCGTGGTCCTCGATCAGGTGAATGACCGCGTGCAGGCAGCGGTGAACCGCGCCGCCGTTTTCCGTGCTGTCGCAAAAATCCTGCCGCAAAGGACGCTCCTGATATTTGGCGATGTGCAGGGCGTGCTTTACCAGTTCCTCAATTCCCTGATTCCGGGCCGCGGAGATGGGCACGACGGGCACGCCGAGCATGGCTTCCATCGCGTTCACGTCCACGCCGCCGCCGTTCCCGGTCATTTCATCCATCATGTTCAGCGCGACGACCATGGGCACCTGCATTTCAAGAAGCTGCATAGTCAGGTACAGACTGCGCTCGATGCTCGTAACGTCCACGATGTTGATCACCGCTTTGGGCTTCTCGTTCAGCACGAAATTGCGGGAAACCAGTTCCTCGCTGGAATACGGCGACATGGAATAAATGCCCGGAAGGTCCGTGATCAGGGTATTTCCGTATCCGCGGATCGCGCCGTCTTTTCGGTCCACCGTCACGCCCGGGAAATTGCCCACGTGCTGGTTCGCGCCGGTCAGCTGGTTGAACAGGGTCGTCTTGCCGCTGTTCTGGTTGCCCACAAGGGCAAAGGTCAGACGCGTTCCTTCTGGCAGCGGATCGCCGCTTCCCTTCGGATGAAATTTTCCTTCTTCGCCAAGGCCGGGGTGGTCGGTGGATCTGCGCTTTTTCGGTTTTTCCGGTTTTGCCTCCCGGGGAATCGGCGTAACCTCAATCTGCCCGGCGTCCTGCAGCCGCAGCGTCAGCTCGTACCCGTGAATGCGCAGTTCCATGGGGTCCCCGAGCGGCGCCAGCTTCACCAGGGTCACTTCCGCGCCGGGCAGAACGCCCATATCCAGAAAATGCTGGCGCAGCGCGCCTTCCCCGCCCACGTTCAGGATGCGGGCAGACTCTCCCGGTTTCATCTCTTTCAGGGTCATCATGCTTCTTCTTTCCTTCCAAAGCAATTCAAAGCCTCGCCCGCTATTATCGGGTGGAAACTTCCATGGCAGTTTGACACAACTAACACAATTTGTCAAGAGTTACCATGCACAAAAAAACGCGCTTTTCACCGTCAGATCACGGGTGAAAAGCGCGCCTTGCCATCACAGGATGTGGCGATGGCGGTTGGGAAAGCTTATTCATCTTCCGGGATAAAGTCCAAATCGCTCAGGAAGTCGACGCACATCTGAATCTGTTCTTCTGTGAGGGGTTCGGTGGCTTCCAAGCCGGTCGACATGTCGAATTCGATCATATAGCCTTCATAGATCGTCAGGAAGGCCACGATGTCAACGCCCTCCACGTTGTCCTTGGCCACCAGGAGCTTGGTGCCGTGGGCAGTCTCCATGAAGGAAAAGTCCATTTCGTCGCCGTCGTTGGTGAAGGTGTCGATAATGGTCTGGATCTGTTCTTCGGACATGTCGTTCATGCGCTTGACGTCATAATAGGTTTCGTCAAACTCAATCACCAGGTACATGACGGGTTTGGTCTGGTCTTCAGAATTGATCAGTGCGATCAGGCCTTCGTTGTCCTTGTTGGCGATATGGATTTCGTAGTCCTCGGGAAGGGTGCACTGCAGCTTGAAGGCGCCGTTGAGATTGATGGAGCCGATTTCCGTTTTTTCGCCCGCTTCAGCCAGAGCGGCGCAGCAGCTCAAAAGCAGCGCCAGGGAAAGCACCAGAGCGATCAGTTTTTTCATAGCTTCGTTTCCTCCTCAAATCATGCTTGCAGGAATTGTCAGTTGGGGTTGGTGGTTACGTAGTTGCGGCTGATGTAACCGATAATGCCCGTCTGCGGATCCTGCACCTGATACCAGCGGCTGGTTTCACCGATGACGGTCAGCATTTCGTTCTGGCGGATGCGGCGCGCCAGGGTGGCCTTTTCGTTCGGCGCGAAGCGCAGATTGCAGTAACCGGAGGCGCGTTCGGGCTTTCCGTACACCGTAAAGGGCCTGGTCACGACCTTGTAGGTTTTGAACTGCTCGTTCATCCTGTCATACTGCGTTCCCATTTCATTCTGGATCTGCTGCTGGGCATCCTGGTTGGTGGTGTTCTTTCTCTGGTTGGCGGCCGTGGGCGCCACATAGTCGTAGGTCAGGTACTTGACCATCATGTAACCGATGTCATACGCGCCGACGCCGTAATTGATGCAGGCCCAGCCGTTGGAAATGTACTGCACGTTCAGCGCCGTGCCAAAGGGGATCTGGGCAATCAGGTTCCGGTCATTCACTTCAGGGGTGCTGCGAAGGTTGACGGTGGTGCCGGACGCGGGGCTGACATACATGATCCAGTCAGCGTGTGCCGTCGGAATCAGTGTCAGCGCCATCACAGCAATGAGCGCCAGGGTCAGAATGCGCTTGGTCATAAAGATTCCTCCTATACACATCTTTTCTCTTCAAGGGAGCAAAAGCTCCCCATTCAGCTGGCAATCTTAACATATTGGTAACAAAAAAGCAAGAAAATCGAAATGAATACGCAAGGTTTTACATTTGTTTCCGGCAAAACCCGGCATCCTTTCCGCAACCGCCCTCCCCGCTTTT
>CAMOIA010000085.1 GCA_946615785.1 uncultured Clostridia bacterium | reverse complement strand
CCGCCACCATGGGCGTTCCGCTTTTCGGCTACGGTCTGTATTATCAGTTCGGTCTCTTCAAACAGCAGTTCGTCCAGTACCGCCAGGTGGAGCTGCCCGACAACTGGACGCAGTTCGGCGATCCGTGGAGCATCCGCCGCGACGATCTTTCCGTCATCGTCCGTATGAACGGCCTGAACGTGCGCGCCGTGCCCTACGACATCCCGATCATCGGCTGGAAAAAGCACACCATCGGCACGCTGCGCCTGTGGAAGAGCGAAAGCCTGAACGAAATCGATTTTGAGGAATTCAACGAGCAGCACTATGCCACCGCCGCTAAGGGCAAAAACGAAGCGGAGGACATTACCAAGCTTCTTTACCCCAACGACACCCAGTGGGAGGGCAAGCTCCTCAGGCTCAAGCAGCAATATTTCCTTTGCTCCGCCACCATGCAGGATCTGATCCGCAATTTCAAGCAGCAGCACGGTACGGATTTCACTGAATTTGCCCGCTACCATGCCATTCAGCTCAACGATACGCACCCGACCATCGGCATTCCGGAACTCGTGCGACTTCTGATGCAGGAAGGCATCAGCTTTGAGCATGCCTTCGCGATTTCCAAGAACACCTTCTCCTACACAAACCACACCGTCATGCAGGAAGCCCTGGAAAAATGGGATCTGAACCTGATGGAGAGCCTGGTGCCGGAAATCGTTTCGATCATCCGCCGCATCGCGGACCTGCAGCGCCACGACCTGGACCTGCTCAACTGGGGCGACCGCCGCGGCCTTTCCATCATCCAGGACAACCGCGTGCACATGGCCTACCTTGCCATGTACGGCTCCCATACGGTCAACGGCGTCGCGCAGATCCACACCGACATCCTCAAGCACGACGTGCTCAAGGACTGGTATATTCTGCACCCGAACATGTTCCAGAACAAAACCAACGGCATCACGCAGCGCCGCTGGCTCGGTCTTTGCAATCCGGAGCTGACGGAAATCATTGAAAAGCGCATTTCCAACCGCTTCATCACCCACCTCGACCACCTTTCCCGCCTGAAGGGCATGATCGAAAACGACCCGACCCTGGTGGAGGACTTTATCCGGGTGAAGGGCATCAAAAAGGCGCAGCTTTCCGCCTACATCGCCAAACACGAGGGCGTTGAGATTCCTTCCAACTTTGTGTTTGACGTTCAGGTCAAGCGCATGCACGAATACAAGCGCCAGCTGCTCAACGCGCTTTCCATCATGGCCATTTACCAGGGCATCAAAGACGGTAAATACCAGAACCTGCCGCCCACGGCCTTCATCTTCGGCGCGAAAGCAGCCCCCGGTTACACCCGTGCCAAAGCCGTCATTCGCTATATCAACCGCATCAGCCACCTCATCAACAACGACCCAGCCGTCAGCAGCCGCATGCGCGTCGTGTTCGTGCAGAACTATAACTGTTCTTACGCCGAGCGCATCATCCCCGCGGCGGACATTTCAGAGCAGATCAGCCCCGCCGGCACAGAAGCTTCCGGCACCGGCAACATGAAGCTGATGCTCAACGGCGCCGTAACGCTGGGAACATACGACGGCGCGAACATCGAGATCGTGGAAAAGGCCGGCCAGGAAAACAATTATATTTTCGGCGCGCGCCTGGAAGAGCTCAACCGCATCCGCCATGATTACCGGCCCATGGACATTTACAACAGCAACGAAACCCTGCGGCGCGCCGTCGACACCCTGACGGACGGCACCCTGGGCGAAAACGACGACGGGCTGGTCGAACTGAAGAACGCGCTTCTGAACGGCTGTTCCTGGCACCAGGCAGACCATTACTTCGTCCTGAAGGATTTTGATTCCTACCTCTCCACCAAGCTCAAGGCCCTTACGGACACCGCGGACAAAGTGGCGTTTGCCAAGAAATGCCTTTACAACACCGCAAGCGCCGGTCCCTTCTCCTCCGACAGGACGATTGCGGAATACGCGACCGACATCTGGAAGGTCTGATTCCAGGCCGGTTCCTCCATACCCAAACGCGCCCTTCTCATCGCCGGGCGGCGGGAAGGGCGCGTTTTTGCGCAGTAAAAACGCCGCAGGTTTTCTGCGGCGCGCCTTTTATGGTGATTCGCTCCAGCTTTTCCAGACTTTTTCATCCGCGCCGATTGTAAATCGGTTTCCGTTGCGGATGATCGGAAGCCGGATCAGTTCCGGCGAAGCCTGGATATATTCCACAATCCGATCAGAATCATTCGTATACAGGGCAGGGTGTTCTTTCACGCGCGGGTTATCGGCGTCCAGAAGCCGCTTCGGATCGGCACCGGCAAAAAGCTGGATCTCCCGCTTTCCGAGCGGATGCTTTTTCAGATCCACCATCTGAAAAGGGATACGCCGCTCCTTAAAAAAACGTTCGGCTTTCTGAACGTCAAAATTGCGCTTCAGCATGTAAATCTGGATGTTCATGCTTCCGCCTGGCCGTCAGTCTCAAAATCGATTTCCACGTGGTTCTGCCCGTCGTCCCAAAGGCGTTCAAGATGATAATACTCCCGGTCTTCCGGATGGAAGATGTGCACCAGCACGGAGCCGTAATCCAGCACGATCCACTTGCCCTCGTCCTTTCCTTCCCGGGCCCGCAGCGCGATGCCCGCTTCCGCCAGCGCGTCGTCCACGTCGTCCGCCAGGGCTTTGGTCTGCAGGAAGTTGCGTCCGGAGGCGATCACCATATACTCGGTAATCACCGTCAGGTGCGTCACGTCGAGTACCAGGATCTCGTCGGCCTTTTTCTTGTACAGAATTCTTGCGATGCGTTCTGCCATCTGTCTTGCTTCCATTTCCTTGCCTCCTTTTGTCAGATTGGTTTTACAACATCCTTCATCCATTCTTTTTCCTGCTCGTTCAATTCACCCTCCAGCCAGGCGATGGTTTTCAGGCCCTGTTCGTCATATTCCCGGCCCCTGGAGGATATAAATTTCTTGGTGGTATACAGGGAACACAGCGCTGCGGCCTTCAGCGACAGACGGGCAAGCGCCCGGATGCGTTCGAGCCCTTCGTAGTTTTCGCGGTTGGGCTCGATGGCGTCTGCCACAAAGACGATCAGATCCGTCAGCGTCATGTTTTCCCGGCCCGTCGTGTGAAAGCGGATGGCGTCGAGTACTTCCCCGTCCGTAATAGAGAACCGTTCCTTTGCGATCACCGCGCCGACAGGGCCGTGCAAAAGCGCGCCGGAATGCAGCACCTCCGCACTGTTTGTCAGGTGATGCACTTCCGCGATATGCCGCATTTCCTTGACGGTCAGGCATTTCGCGCAGTCGTGGTAAAGCCCTGCCTGCGACGCCTTGAGAATGTTTCCGCCATAGGTCAGCGCCAGACGGATGGAAGTCTGCTGCACCCCCAGGCTGTGTTCCCAGCGGTGCGTCGTGAGCATTTTTCGAAGCTGCTTTCTTTCGTCCGGAAGGTAAGCGCCTTCCAAGGCGATGTAGGCAATCACCCGCCGGTCCATCCACGCAGGATCCGTGAGGGCAGCAAACTGCCTGCGGCAATCCCGGTCGGAAAGAAGCTCCTGCTGAAGACGCACCTCAGAAATGTCCAATCCCTCCCGCACCAGGGACGAAAGAACGCCGTCCGCCTTGAAATCCGGCGTCCGGAAGCAGATAAATGCACTGTCCCGAATCCCCTTGAACTGCGGCTGCGCGGCAAGGCGCAGAAGGGTTTGCGCGGACAGAATGAAAAAACACTTCGCGTCCGTATACGCCCGCCTGATTTTCCGGATCAGCGAAAGGGCGGATTCGGCCTGATAAACAAGACCATATGGAATCATTTCCATGCCGCTTTGCCCCATCAGCCCGATCATGCACATGCGGTAACGCTGGTCGATCCGTGCATGACTGATGCTTTTCTCCTTCTTATCCGGCAGGGGAATCGGCACAAAAATCAGCTTTTCAAGTCCGTGAGCCTCTTTGGCAGCAGCGGCAAGGTTCAGATGATCAAACCTGAACGGATCAAAATCATCAAGGAACACGCCAACTCGCCGCATTCGATCACTCTCCTGTCCATAGTATACCAAATTTTCCGCGTCTTGAAAAGCATTCTTTTCAAAAATACGCGTGCCTCTCTTCAAATATTGTTTCCGCAAACGTATAATGGCTCTGGAAAGAAAGGAGCGGATCAGGATGATCGAAGCGGCCAAAGCCTATATCACGGACCTTTTTGCCGGAAACGCCGGCGGGCACGACGCGGCGCATTCGCTGCGCGTTTACAAAAACGCCATGGCCATTGCCGAAACAGAGGCAGGCTGTGACAGGGAGGTCGTGGCCCTCGCGGCGCTATTGCACGACGCGGACGACCACAAGCTATTTCACACTGCGCACAATGAAAACGCCCGGCGGTTTTTAGGCGCCCAGCCCCTTGGCGAAGAAAAGACGGAAGCGGTCATCGAAGCGATCAACGCAGTTTCCTTCAGCCAGAACCGGGGAAGGCGCCCCGCCACACAGGAAGGAAGGATCGTGCAGGACGCGGACCGCCTGGACGCCATCGGCGCCATCGGCATCGCCCGCACCTTTGCCTACGGAGGCGAACACGCAAGGCCGCTATGCGCTTCCGTGCAGCATTTTTTTGACAAGCTTCTGCTGCTCAAAGACGAAATGAACACGGCAGCGGCCCGGGCCATCGCCGAAAAGCGCCATGCCTTTATGCTTTCCTTTCTGTCGGCGCTTCAGGAGGAAACCGGCATGGGCGCAGGCGAACCGGACGAAGAAGCACAGGTCTGACCGTCTGAATGGCAAAGGTTTTTTCACAAAGGTTCTCTTGCGGAAAAAAAACTTGCCCTTGCGCGGCATTTTGCATATAATTATAGAATCCCTTTTTATAGGGTTATTATCGAACCGGGGAGTTTTCAATGCAGCAGGATCCGATGAAAAACGGGCAGGAAGCATACCAGCCCGGGGAAGGATGGCAGGAGCGCCGCAACGGCGGCGATCCCTTCGAAGGGACGCAGCCGTGGACCCAGGTCTCCGCGCAGGCAGCCTGGCCGGGCGGCGGGAACAACCGCAGCCGCACCATACCGCCGGCTTTCCGCGGCGGCAACAAATACCAGTCTCCCCAGCCGCCCTCCGCGCCCGTCTTGCGGCAGGGGCCGAATCCGCCCCCGCAGCAGACGGCTTTTTCTCCCGCGTATTCTTCCCCGTATCCGCCATCCCACCAGGCTCCCTATCCGCCGGCAACTGCAAATCCTTACCAGGCGCCGCAGACGGCAAATCCCTATCAGGCGCCCCCGGCGGTGCCATATCAAACGGCTCAGACGCCGCCATTTTCAACCGCTCAGTCGAATCCTTATCAGGCGCCGCAGCCCTCTCCCTATCAGAGCGCGCCGCCAAATCCCCATGGCCCGCAGGCGGCGCCGTCCCAGAATCCTTACCAGACGCCCCCTGCACAAACACAGCCGGTACCGGGCAGCGAGCTGCCTCCGGAAGCGCCCAAAGAGCCCGTCTCTGACGAAGCGGAAAAGGGCGGCCAGAAAGCGCCCGTCATCACGCCCCCGTCCGGCCCGAGAGCCACGCCGCCGACCGGCGTGAAACCAAAGCCCGTACGAAAAGCAGTTTACATCGTGCTGACTGCGCTTGTTCTGATCCTGGCGGCGGCGGCGGTCATCTATATTCTCAGAACCCGGCCGCAGGATTATGCCTACGTGCAGGCAGGAACGCTCTCCACCGTTTACCGCGGCGATGCGCTCATCGTCCGCAACGAAACCATTTACACCCAGGAAGGCGTTTCGCGCATCGATTACATTGCCGAAGAGGGCGCGGCCGTGCAGCGGGCACAGAATGTGTGCCTTGTGTATTCCAGCGGCTTTTCGGACCGGGAACTGACGACGCTTGAAAACTACCGTCGGCAGATCAAGGAATACCACAAAACCCTCGTTTCCACCTCCGCCACAAAGGACGTTCAGCTTGACCGCCTGGAGGGTGAAATCCACGCGACCGCCGCTGAAATCCAGTCCATGGTGCAGGAAGGGCGCGGGTCGCTCGTCACGGAGGAACTGGCCCTGACGGAAGCCATGCAGGCAAGGCAGATCTACCTGAAGCAGAAATATCCGGACGATCAGAAGCTTTCCCGCCTGTACGAGGATGAAGAAGGACAGCTCCAGCGCATTTCTTCCTGGACCAAGCAGTACGCCGCGGCGGCGGCCGGACTGGTTTCGTTTTATACCGACGGCTATGAAAACATACTGAACCTGAACAATTACGCCAACTACACCCCGTCCGAGGTGCGCGCCATGTACGCGGGGAATCTCCCGACGGACAGCGGCTACACCCGCAACACCGTGCCCATTTACCGCCTGGTGCGGCAGGGTTCCTGGGTGGTTCTGATGCTCTGCGAGAACCGCGACTGGGTGCCGGTGGAAGGCCGCGTGTACAGGATGCTGCTGGAAGGGCTTGAATCCACGGTGGTGAACGCCACGGTGGAAACCTTCTCCAAATCCGGCGGGGAACTGCTCCTGCGGCTTCGCATCACGGGCGATATCCGGTTTGAAAACATTCTGTACATGCGTACGTGTTCCGTCATGATCGGCGAATCGGTGGACAGCCTGATGGTTCCGCACCGGGCGCTGTACACCCGCCAGGGGCGCATCGGCGTCGTCATCGCCACCGAATCCGGCGAATTCTGGACGGCGGTCGAAGTGGTCAGCGACGACGGCACCACCGCGCACATCGTGCCAGGAAACCCCGGCATCCTGTATCAGGGCGTACCGGTTCTGCTGTTTTAAATGGAGGCATCATGCTGCAGGAAAACATCAGCCATGTCATGGACGTACTGAAACGGGAAAGCGAGCCCTATGGCCGCGTGCCAAAGCTGATCGCCGTCACCAAATACGTTGACGCCGGCGAAACACTGCGCCTGCGGGAATACGGCATTACTGAC
>CAMOIA010000084.1 GCA_946615785.1 uncultured Clostridia bacterium | reverse complement strand
TGTCCCCCGGGTCGCAGACGGTCATCATGGCCGCCATCATGGCCTCGGTGGAACCGCAGGTCACAACGATTTCCCCTTCGGGATCGATTTTCTGTCCCGTGAAATGCTCGTGCTTCCTGGCAAGCGCGTCCCTGAAATCCTTCGCGCCCCAGGTGATCGCGTACTGGTGCGGAAGGTCTTCCTGACGAAGGACATCCAGAAGCGCCTTCGGCGGGTCAAAATCCGGAAAGCCCTGGCTCAGGTTCACCGCCCCGTATTCAAGGGACACGCGGGTCATGCGGCGGATCACGGAATCGGTAAAGGTATTGGTACGGCTGGACAGTTTTTGCATCGGTATCCTCACTCCAGATAAGAAATATGATCGTTCAGAACGTGTTTCGGATCAAGCGCCGTCTTCACGCTGCGCATCACCTTCAAAAGCGCCGGATCGGAATTGGCAAAGAAATAGGGCTGCTTGGCGATGCCGACCCCGTGTTCGCCGCTCGTGAGCCCGCCGAGGGCATAGGCCTTCGCATAGAGGCTGCGCATCACCCGATCCAGTTCTTCCTTCCACTGTGCGTCGCTTCTCCCGCCCCGGATGATGCACAGGTGCACGTTGCCGTCCCCCGCGTGCCCGAAGGCGATCATGCGCATGCCGGTTTCCGCTTCCACCTGGTGCACGCATTCGATGTATTCCGCGCTTTTGTTGATCGGCACCACCAGGTCCACAGGCTCCTGCTCGCTGACGGCCTCCACGGCCTTCACAAGGCAGCCGCGCACCTTCCAGATTTCCGCGGCCTCCTTCGGGTCTTCAAAGGGCAGGTAATCGATGGCGCCCCGCGCCATGACGACCTCCCGGACCCGCTCCGCGTTCGCGCGCACCTCGAACGCCGTTCCGTCAAAGGTGAGCAGGATATACGCCTGCGCCTCCGGGCAGGGGAAGGTGACCCCGGTGAAGCGTTCGCCGAGCTCCACGACGCTGCGCTCGATAAACTCCACCGCGGTGGGATTCGCGTTCGCACTCAGGATGGCGTGCACCGTGCGGATCGCGCTCCTGAGGTCCCGGAACGGCACCAGCACGGAGAGGCTGGTTTCCGGCTTTGGCACCAGGCGCAGGATGCATTTGGTGATGACGCACAGCGTGCCTTCCGAGCCGATGAAAAGCTGGCGAAGCTGCAGGCCGCTTGCGTCCTTGACGTTCTTGGAGCCGGCGGTGATCACGGTTCCGTCCGCGAGCACCACTTCAAGGCCGCGGACAAAATCGCGCGTCACGCCGTATTTCACGGCCCGCATGCCGCCCGCGTTGGTTGCGATGTTGCCGCCGATGGTGGCGGTCTTTTCCCCCGGATCCGGCGGGTACATGAGGCCCATGGCCTCGACGTGCGCCTGGAAATCCTGCAAAACGACGCCCGGCTCCACCACCGCGGTGAACGTCTCTTCGTCCACCTCAAGGATGCGGTTCATGCGGCTTACGTCCAGGATGATGCCGCCGCGAAGGGGCACCGTGGACCCGACGAGGTTCGTGCCCGCGCCGCGCGGGGTGACGGGGATATTGTTTTCACAGGCATAGCGCATCACGCGCGACACCTCGTCCGTGGTCAGCGCAAAGACCAGCGCGTCAGCGCTGGCCTTCAGGCGGCCCAAAGTATCCGTCAGGAATTTTGCTTCGATGTCGGCCCCGGCAACGACTCGGCTGTCGTCCCCGATGAGGGCCCTGAGCTCTTTGATCATGCAGTATCCTTTCCGCTTCAGGCTTCAAAATGGCTTACTTTTCCCAGAGGAGATAGAAGAAACCGTCGAATAGTTCCTTAACGGCCTTGGTGGTCACGTCGGAGCAGAAGACCTCGGCGATGCGCTTGTAGGTGGGGTTCTCCGCATCCTGGGCGCGCACGGCGATGAGGCAGATGAAGCGCTCGTCGGAAAGATCCACGTTCTCCTGGAAAATGGAGGAAGCGGGGTCCACGCCGTAGCTCGCAGCATAGTTGCCGTTGATGATCACCGCGTCCGCGTCGTCAAGGGTCTGGTAGGTCTGCGCCGCGTTCACCGCCAGCAGTTCCACCTTGGCGCCTTCCTTCTGGACCACGTTTTCGGTGTTCGGCGTGCCCTCGTAATCGTCGTTCAGGTCGATGATGCCGGCGTCTTTGAGCACCAGCAGCGCCCGGCCCTGGTTGGTCGCGTCGTTGGGAACGACCACGGTAAGGGCCTTGCCCGCGTTCACGTCCGCCTGCAGGGCTTCGATCGATTCGTACCTGTTGGAATACAGGTTCATGGTGATCACAAAGGTGTCCGCGATCACGGCGAGATCATAGCCGTTGTTCGAGGTGTCGTTGTTGAAATAGGCGTGGTGCTGGAAGGCGTTGATCTGGATTTCGCCGTCGTTGAGGGCGTTGTTGGGAAGGGAGAAATCGCTGAACTGCACCAGCTCCACGTCGATGCCTTCCGACGCCAGCTGGTCGATGGCCGGCTGCCAGAGGTCTTCATAAAACGCGCCGGTGACGCCGAGCTTGATGGTGTCGGCAAGGGAGAGCACGGGGACGAGCGCCAGGGAGAGGACAAGCAGTACGGAAAGCAGCTTTTTCATGGATTTTTCCTCCTCTTAATAATGTGGTTGTTTTTTCTGTATGGTCTGCCGCGTCCGCGGCGGGAGTGCAATATCAGTGGGTCGCGAGCTTTGCGATCAGGGTGCCGACGGCCTGCACGACGGAGACGATGAGCACCGTCACGATGACCGCCGCCCAGACGATGTCCATGCGGTTGTAGTTGTAGCCGTAGGTAATGGCATAGTCGCCAAGGCCGCCCGCGCCGACATAGCCGCTCATGGCGGTAAGCCCGATGAGGTTGATGACGGTGATGGTCGCGCCCCGCGCGATGGCGGCGGTGCCTTCCTTCAGGTACACGCGGAAGATGATGCCAAGCGGCCCGACGCCCATGGAGGAGGCCGCCTCCACAAGGCCCTTGTCGACGCCCGCGAGCGCCGCGTCCACCTGGCGGGCAAAGAAGGGAGCGGAACCGAAGATGAGCGGCACGATCACGCCGCGCACGCCGATCCGGGTGCCCATGATGATCTTGGTCAGGTTCATGAGCAGCGCGATGAGGATGACGAAGGGAATGGAACGCAGAAGGTTGATGACCTTGTCGAGCACCTGGTATACGCCTTTGTTTTCAAGAATGCCGCCCTGGCGCGTCACCGTGAGCAGGATGCCGAAGAGGAGACCGAAGATCAGCATGAACCCGCCCGCCCAGGCGGTCATTTCCAGCGTTTCCAGAATGCTCTTGCCAAGCTGTTCGGGCTTTTTCATGACGTAGGGAAAAAGGTTGGTCAGAAATTCATGCATGCTTCAGTTCCTCCACTTCCACGCCGTTTTCCCGCGCGTAGTCGATGGCGGCGGCGATGTTTTCGGCCATGCCTTCCGCGGTCACGACCAGCTGCCCAAGGGATCTGCCGTCGATCATTTCAATGTTTGCCTGCAGGATGCTCAGATCCACATGGTAGGCCCGGCTGATGGAGCTCACCAGCGCGCGCCCTGCGCTTGAATCAAGGAATTTGAAGCAATAGACCTTCGCGCCGGAGGCCACCACCTTCCTCACCGAAGGATCGCGCAGGATCTCCCGCACCTGTCCGCCGGAGGAAGCGCTTTCCACAAAGCTCCTGGTCACCATCTCCCTGGGGTTGGCGAAGATGTCGTACACATCCCCTTCCTCCACGACGCGGCCTTCCTCCATCAGGGCGACCCGCTGGCACAGATCCTTCACCACCTGCATCTGGTGGGTGATGACCACGATGGTAATGCCCATTTCCCGGTTCAGCCTGCCAAGCAGGGACAGGATGGAGGACGTGGTCTGCGGATCGAGCGCAGAGGTGGCCTCGTCGCACAAAAGCACCTTCGGATCGCTCGCCAGTGCCCTTGCGATGGCCACACGCTGTTTCTGCCCGCCGGAAAGCTGGGACGGATACGCGTCCGCCTTCTGGGAAAGCTCCACGAACGCAAGCAGGTCCATCGCCTTTTTCTTCATCGCGGCGCGGGAAAGCCCCGTGTGCGCGAGCGGGAACATGACGTTGTCAAGCACCGTGCGGCTGGCAAACAGGTTGAACTGCTGGAAGATCATGCCCATCTTCCGCCGCTCCCGGTTCAGCGCCCGCATGGGAAGGGCCGTCAGGTCCACCCCGTCCACAATCACCCTGCCGCTGTTCGGCCTTTCAAGCAGGTTCATGCACCGCACCAGGGTGCTCTTCCCCGCGCCTGAAAAACCGACGATGCCGAAAATTTCGCCCGTCCGGATCTGAAGCGTTACGTCCTTCACCGCGTGCACGCCCTCCCCGCTGCTCGGGAAGGTTTTCACGATGTGCTCAAGGGAAATCATTACCGCATCCGGTTTTACCGTGGTCAACTGCGCGTCCTCCAATTCCCGCAAAAACCTTGCGTTCCATCAAAAAAGAGCAGCCGGCCGCGGCTGCCCTGAATCTTCCTGCCTGTGTGTTCAGCCGCGCGAAGGAGCAGAAGGCATGCGCATGCACATCTCCATCGCGCGGCAAATGTCATAATACGCTGTCATCTGTTCTTCCTCCTTTGCGCAGTTTCCGGGTACGAAGAGAGCATACAGGAAAAGCGGGCATTTGTCCAATACCGTGTTTTGATAGCGAGTTATCGATTTTATCTATACCCTTCCGGCATTTTTCTGCCTGCGGACGCTTTTTCGCCCCCGGGCGTCCTCTTACATCCATTCGGGGTGATCGCGCCTGCAGCCGCGGATCAGATCGTCCGCCGCCGCAAGCAGCGCCGCCTCCTCCGCCTCGCTGTAGACCGTTCCGCCGCTCGCGTTCGCGTGCCCGCCGTCATGGAAGGCCGCCGCGAGACGATCCACCGCCATGAAACGGGAGCGCAGGCGCACCCGGACGCTGCGGTCCGGCAGGCCCGTCTCGATCAGCGCCATAAACAGAATGGAGCCGCGGACGGAATCAAGGAACCCGACCGCGTCGCTCGCCGCCTCAAAATCAAGCCCGAAGCCCTGCCAGACCGCAAGCGGCACGTGCACGTACGCCGCCCCATGCTCCGTCAGGCGCATGTTTTCATACACCCAGGATTCGTAGCGGAACATGTTTCTGTCCCGCAGGTACAGGTTCGCGTACAGGGTTTCGGTGTCGATGCCCGTATCCAGAAGCCCGGCCGCCAGCCGCAGGGTATCCCCCGTCACGCCTGGATAGCGGAAGCGCCCGCTGTCCGTCACCATCCCGGCATACAGGCATTCTGCCGCCCGCTTGTCCAGTTTCAGCTCTTCGGGAAAGGAAGCGGCAAATTCCGCCACCATTTCGCACACCGAAGACCTTTCCGGCTCCACCCAGTTCAGATCCCCGTAAGGATCGGTTTCAATGTGGTGGTCGATCTTGATGACCTCCCTGCATTCCTGCCAGTGCGGGTTGGAAATGCGGTCGCGCGTGGCTGTGTCCAGCACGACGGCCAGCGCGGTTTTGTAGGTTTCCGCCGGCACGTCCCCGTCGTCCGGCCCCATAAAGGCCAGATAGTTGGAGCGCTGCCAGTCGTGCAGGATCACCTTTTTCTCCGGATAGGAGAGCCGCAGAATCTGCTGCAGGCCTTTGGCCGCGCCCACGCAGTCCCCGTCCATGCGCTGATGGCGGAAAAGAAGCACGGTGTCGTATTCCCTGATTTTTGCAAGCACTTTTTCCTTTATATGCATACCGTCCGTCCCACTCCTCATGCTTCCCCTCCCGCGAGCGCGTCAAGGTCGCAAAGCATCGCCATGGCCGTCTCCCGGTCCCGAACCCTGGCGCCGCTGGCTTTTTTGTGTCCGCCGCCGCCGTATTTCACGGCGATCGGATTGATATTGAGGCCGTTTGAGCGCAGCTCGCACAGAACCCCGCCGGGGCTTTCGGTAAAGTTCACCCAGATGCTTACGCCCTCAAGATCCGCCATCTCATTCACCATGGCACGGGAAAGATCGTCCGGAGAAAGGCCGAACGAAGCGACTGCGGCCCCGTCGCTGTAGACATAGCCGACCCCGTGGGGCGTAACGCGGATCTTCTCCGCAAACGCGGCGCGGCGCTTTTTATCCGACAGGGTTTCCCGGTAGAGCGGCAGGTAAATCTGATCCAAATCGACGCCCTGTTCCATCAGAAACGCCGCGCGCCGGAACGTGCCCGCGTTCGTCTGGTCATAGCGGAAGCGACCGCTGTCCGTCACCATGCCGATGAAGAGCGCCTCCGCGGCGGCCTTCGGTACGGGCCAGAGGGCCTCCTGCGCGAGCGAAACGATCAGCCCGCAGCAGCTTTCAAAGGTGGAATCCACAACCTCCACCTGACAGATCGGCCCGATAAAAAGGTGATGGTCGATCCGCGCGCTCTCCGCCGCGAGCGTATACCGCCCGTCGCTGATCAGAGAAGGCGAGGACGTGTCGAGCACCACGGCGAGGGCGTCCCTGTACATTTCGTCCGGAACGCTGTCCATGACAGAATCCGCCATGAAAGCATACCGCCCTGCCGCGTCGCCGACCGTCAGCACCCGCTTTTGCGGATAGGCCGCCAGCAGAATGTGCTTCAGCCCGATCTGGCTTCCGAGCGCGTCGCCGTCCGGATGGCTGTGACGGTGCAGAATGATGGTGTCATGGCGCCCGACCGCCTGTATAAAGTCTTCAAACAAGGTATCACCCGCTTTCCACCCCGCATGATACCACGGGCGAAAAAAAACCGCAAGCAAAGCGCGCGCAGGAAAGCCTGCGCGCGGCAAAACGCTGTTTATGAACCGGCAAAGCAATTATTCCAGCATGAACATCTGCTGAAGCTTCGGCTGCGCGCCGGTCTCCCTGTCCATTTCAAGGTCAAGCACGTCCTGCATATAGTCGTTCCATTTGTCCACGATGGGGCTCTGCGCCTGCGTCTTTTCCGCAAAGGCGATGCCCTTCTCGCACTCGTAATAGCCGAAGACCTCCACCCCGTCGCTCCAGATGGAGTAATTGCAGATGCCGGCTGATTTTAACAGCGCCTTCATTTCCGGCCAGATCTCGTCGTGACGGCGCTTGTATTCCGCCTGCATGCCCTGTTTGATGCGTCCCTTCCAGGCAAAGCGTTCCATATGTT
>CAMOIA010000083.1 GCA_946615785.1 uncultured Clostridia bacterium | reverse complement strand
GGCTTCCTGGTTGAAAAAATTGCCCCACCTGCCGATGGCCTGGCTCATGATCACCGCCGGAGCCGCCATGTCCAGCAGGCGCTGAAAGGAAAGGCGCTTGCGCCGGGACAGAATCCACACGCCACGCACCCCGCCGATGATGCCGCCGTAAATGGCGAGCCCGCCCTGATGAATGTACAGGATCGAAATCAGGTTGTCCCTGTACCGGTCAAACGTGAACGCGACGTAATAGAGCCTTGCCCCGACGATGCCGAGGGGAATGGCATAAAGCGCCATATCGACCGCCGTATCCTTCGGAAAACCCAGCCGTTTTTCCTGACGGGACATATAAACGACCGAAAGCACCATGGCAAAAACGATCAGGAGCGCGTAGATGTGCAGAAATCCGAACAGGACGTTTGTCATTTTTCCTCCTGTCTCCGCCATGGCCGCGCCCCGGACGCAAAACGCCTTGACGCTCATCGGCAAATTTTTTATAATCGTGTATCAGCGCAAAGCGCAAAGGGGGATCGACATGCGCACCGTAGCTTTTCACACCCTTGGCTGCAAGGTAAACCAATACGATTCCGAAGCGATGCTGGAGCAATTCCTGCAAAACGGCTGGCAGCAAGTCGCCTTCACGGAAAAGGCGGACGTGTACGTGGTGAATACCTGCACCGTCACGGGCACGGGCGATAAAAAAAGCATGCAGGCCGTCCGCCGCGCCCAGCGCCTGAACCCGGACGCCGAAATCGTGATCGCGGGCTGCCTTGCGCAGCGGGACGGGGAAAAGCTGCTGGAAACCGGCGCGCGCCTTGTGATCGGCGCGGGCCGGCGGAAGGACGTTTTTGCCCTGCTCCAGGAGGCCGTATCCGAAAACAAGCAGATCTGCGCGGTGGAAAAGGATATCCTGCGCATCCCCTTCGAGCGCCTTGACGTCAGCCGTTTTGCCGAACACACCCGCGCGGTCATGAAAATCCAGGAGGGCTGCGACCGCTACTGCACGTACTGCATCATCCCCTACGTGCGCGGGGGGATCCGCTCGCGGCCCCTTGAGGACATCCGGGCGGAAGCGCAGCGCTTTGCCGCGGCGGGCTACCGCGAGCTGGTGCTGACGGGCATCCACCTGACAAGCTACGGCAGGGATCTTCAGGGCACGGACCTCGGCGACGCCGTGGAGGCCTGCAGGTGCGAAGGCATCGAACGCATCCGCCTCGGATCCCTGGAGCCGGTCGTCGTGACGGAAGCCTTCGCAAAGCGCATGGCCGCCGTTCCCGAGCTCTGTCCGCAGTTCCACCTGGCGCTGCAGTCCGGCAGCGACAGCGTGCTTTCGCGCATGCGCAGGCGCTATACCACCGAGGAATTTGCCCGCTCCGCAGCCCTGCTCCGTGCCTATCTCCCCGGCTGCGCGATCACGACCGACGTGATCGCAGGGTTCCCCGGCGAAACGGAGCAAGAGCACGCGCAGACCCTCAAGTTCGTGCGCGAAATCGGCTTTTCCCGCATGCATGTTTTCCCCTATTCGCAGCGCGCGGGCACCGCGGCGGCCAAAATGCCAAACCAGGTTCCGCGTGCCCTGCGGGAAGCGCGGGCGAGGGAGCTGATCGCGGTCGGCTATGAGCTTGCAAAGGCCTATCACGAATCCATGCTCTCGACCGAACGGGAGATGCTCGTCGAGGAGATTTCGGACGGATGCGCCGGCGGCTACACGCGCGAATACGTGAGCTGCCACGTGGAAAACGCAGGCGCGCTTTCCGTCGGGAGCCGCGTTTTCGTGCGCGTCACCGGGGCGGACGCGGACGGCGTGACGGGCGTTATGGCAGACTGACCGCCGGACGCGGAGGATCAAGCCAGGTAAGAAGGATAAAAATGAATGAAGCCGCTCCCGGAAGGAAGCAGCCTGTCGTCATCCGGTTCCTCAGCCGTGCAGACCCCTGGACTGGCGGTCCATATCCTCCACCACGATGTCGTAGATCTCGCCGAGGGTGGAGCAGTATTCCAGCACCTTCCAGGGCTCGTTCGTGTGGAAGTGGATCTTGATCAGCTCGTCGTCGCCCACCGCCAGCAGGCAGTCGCCCTTAAAATGCGAGGTAAAATAATCGCGGATCTCGTCCTCGTCAAGGCCCTGTCCCTCGATCAGAAGCTGCGTATCATACCGGAATTCGGTGTATTCGTTTTCGTCAAACATACCGTTTATCTCCTTTCCCAAAATGGGAAACCAGTATACCACATATCTTCGGGAAATGCAAAACATCCCCCTGCCGCAAAGAGGCGGGAACGAAAGGGAACGGCCATGTATGAAACGCTCGAGGGCAGCGCCATCCGCCTGCGCAAAGCGAAGGACGGCGATTTTGAAAGCATGCTGCGCCATGTCTGGAGCGATCCGGACGTGTACCGGTGGATGCTCTACCAGCCGACCCTCACAAGGGAGGACGCCATCGCGCGGTGCCAGAGAAGCATTCAGTACCAGAAGGACCATTTCGCCTATTTTGTCGCGCTGAAGGAAACGGACGAAGCGATCGGGCTGTGTGCGATCCGCGAATGGGAACCGGGACGGTTCGAAGAAAGCGGCATCTGCATCGGCACGGCCTATCAGGGCAGGGGCTTTGGCAAAGAGCTGCTCGGCCTTTTGCTCGATCTTGCGTTTCAAAAGCTCGACGCGAAGGATTTCAGGTACGGGTATTTCCGCGAAAACGTCCGTTCCGGACGCCTGGCGGAGCATTTCGGCTTTCGCTTTGACCGCACGTATGAAATGGTACGGCCCTGGGACGGAAGGCTGAAAACCATCGATTCCTGCATCCTTTCGCGCGAGGACTATTTCCGGCGCAGGCAAGGCCTTTCATCCCCCGCAGGGCGTGCTTGACTTGACCGCGCGATCCTGTATAATTTCATCATAAGAGCAGAAAAACAAGGAGGGCGCAGGCATGGAACGGCTGGACAGGCGGAACACGGACGAAATGCGGTATCACAGGATGATTCCCGACTATGTTCGCACAGCGGCGGGGAGCTGTCTGATCGAAACCGGCGGCACCCGCGTCATCTGCACCGCGAGCGTGGAGGAAGGGGTACCGCCGTTCCTGAAGGGAAAGAACCTCGGCTGGCTCACGGCGGAATACGCCATGCTGCCGGCCTCCACCGGCAAACGCAAGGCGCGCGACGGCGTCAAGAAAGACGGCCGCGGCGTCGAAATCAGCCGGCTGATCGGAAGGGCGCTCAGGCAGGCGGTGGACAGGCGCCTTCTTGACGGATACACCATCACCGTCGACTGCGACGTGCTGGAGGCCGACGGCGGCACCCGCACCGCCGCCATTACCGGCGGATTCGTCGCGCTGGTGTGCGCCGTGGACCGCATGATCCGCAAAGGCATGCTGAAGGAAAGCCCCGTTCGCCGCCAGGTGGCCGCCGTGAGCGCAGGCGTCGTGGACGGCGAATGCTGCCTGGACCTGTGCTATGAAGAGGACTCCACCGCCGGGTGCGACATGAACTTTGTGATGGACGATACCGGCGCCTTCATCGAACTGCAGGGCACCGGCGAAGGCCGTCCGTTCACCCGGGCGGAAATGGACCAGCTGACCGATCTTGCGGAAAAGGGCTGCATGGAATTGATGGAGCAGCAGCGGCGCTGTCTTGGGGAACGCCGGGCGCTGATCGCCCCTCCGCGGGTGCTGGTGCTGGCGAGCAACAACCCGCACAAGGTGGCGGAACTGAAGGCCATGGCCGGAAGCCGGTACCGGGTGCTCACGATGCGCGAAGCCGGATTTGACGGCGAAATCGACGAAAACGGCGAAACCTTTGAGGAAAACGCCCTGATCAAGGCGCGCGCGCTCAGGGACGCCACGGGCTACGCCGCCCTTGCGGACGACAGCGGCCTGGAAGTGGACGCCCTGAACGGCGAACCCGGCGTGCACAGCGCCCGATACGCGGGCGTGCACGGCGACGACCGCGCGAACAACGAATTGCTGATCGAGCGCATGAAAAACGTGCCGCCGGAAGGCCGCACCGCCCACTTTGTGAGCGCCGTCGCCCTGGCGCTGCCCTGCGGACGCGAGCGCACCGTGCGCGGCGAATGCCCCGGCGTCATCACCACGGAGCCGCGCGGAAACGGCGGTTTCGGCTACGACCCGTATTTTGAAACCGTCACGGGCGAGACCTTCGCCGAAATGGCGCAGGAGGACAAGAACAAGCTTTCCCACCGCTCGCGCGCCATGGACAAGATGCAGCCGATCCTGGAGGAAGAGCTCGGATGAGTGCGAAAACTTATCTCGTTGTGAGCGACAGCCACGGGCAGACAGGACGTCTTTCCAGCGTGCTCATGCACGCGGAAGCGCTTGGCAAAATGGACGGCGTCATCCATCTCGGGGACGGGTACAGCGATCTTGATCCCTTCGCCGCCGCTTTTCCCGAAACGATCCGGGTGAAGGGAAACTGCGACGGCGCGCCGCTTTCCGAGACAACGCTTGTCTGCGGCGTTTCGGGGGTCCGGATACTCCTCACCCACGGACATCCCTTCTATGTGCGTCAGGGAACGGACACGCTGCTTTTTAAAGCCCTGCAGGAAAACTGCCGCGCGGCGCTTTTCGGCCACACGCACATCCCGTACCTGAAGGAAAAAAACGGCGTGCTGCTTTTGAATCCCGGCGCGGCCATGGAAGGGCGTTTCGCCCTGCTGAAAGTTTTTGAAAACGGCGCGCTGGACGCTGCGCTCTACTGACGAGGTATTTATGTTTTCTCTCAGCGAATTGAAGCGGGGCATGCACAACGGCGTGCCCATTCTGCTCGGGTATTTCAGCGTTTCCATCGCCTTTGGCATCCAGGCGGCGAAGAACGGCCTGAGCCCGGTCGCCGCCATGGTGATGAGCCTGACCAACCTGACCAGCGCCGGGCAGTTCGCGGCGCTCGACGTGATCAAAAGCGCGGGATCGCTGATCGAAATGGCCCTGACCACCCTGCTGATCAACCTGCGGTATCTGCTGATGAGCAGCGCCCTGAGCCAGAAGCTCTGTCAGCCGACGGGCCTTTCGGGCAGGCTGATCGCAAGCTTTGGGGTGACGGACGAAATTTTCGGCATTTCCGTCATGCAGTCGCCCCTTCACTGGGAATACACGCTGGGCGCGATGCTGCTTGCCATTCCCGGCTGGGTCGGCGGCACGGCGGTTGGCGCGTTCATGGGGGCGCTGCTGCCCGATGCCGTCCGGCGGGCGCTGGGCGTGGCGCTCTACGCCATGTTCATGGGCGTGGTTCTGCCCCCCTGTAAAAAGGATACGGCCCTTCGCATCCTCGTCCCCGCGTCCATGCTCGTTTCCTGGCTGTTTACAGCCCTGTTCCCGGGCATTTCCTCCGGCTTTCGCATCATCATCCTCGCGGTGCTGCTTTCAGGCGCCGCCGCGGCGCTCGCGCCCGTCCGGGAAGGGGGCGCGGATGCATGAACGTATACGCCTATATCCTGGTCATGGCCCTTGTCACCTACCTGATCCGCATGCTGCCCCTGACCCTGATCCGCCGGCAGTTCCAAAGCCCCTTTCTCAAAAGCTTTCTGCACTACATGCCCTATGTGACCCTGAGCGTGATGACCTTCCCGGCCATACTGTCCGAAACCGGCTCCACCGTCAGCGCCGTCGTCGGCTTTGCGGTGATGATCGGCCTTTCGATGAAGACAAAATCGCTCATTCTCGTGGCCGCCTGCGCGTGCCTGGCGGTATTTCTGACCGAACTCATCCCCGGAGTGGTCTGATAATTCGCCGCTCCGGTACCAAATCCGCCGCGGCAGGAAAGGAATTGACATGATCAAACTGATCTCCTGGAACGTAAACGGCCTTCGCGCCTGCCTGCAGAAAGGCTTCATGGATTACTTCACCCGCGAGGACGCCGATTTTTTCTGTCTGCAGGAAACCAAAATGCAGCCCTCACAGGTGCAGGTGCCGCAGGATAAGTACCTTGAATACTTCAACTCCGCCGAAAAAAAGGGATACAGCGGCACCGCCGTGTTCGCCAGGCGGGAGCCCCTCTCGGTGCGCTTTGGCATCGGCGTGGAGCAGCACGACCACGAAGGCCGCGTCATCACGCTGGAATATCCATCGTTCTATCTCGTCACGGTCTACACGCCAAACGCGCAGCGGGAACTGACAAGGCTCGCCTACCGGATGGCCTGGGAGGACGATTTTCAGGCGTATCTGCACGCGCTGGACGCAAAGAAGCCCGTCATCGTCTGCGGGGATATGAACGTGGCGCACAAAGAAATCGATCTGAAAAACGCAAAGGCGAACGTCGGGAACGCCGGCTTCACCAATGAAGAGCGTGAAAAGATGACCCGGCTTCTCTCTTCCGGCTTTACGGATACCTTCCGGCACCTGTATCCGGACCGGGAAGGCGCGTACAGCTGGTGGAGCTATATGTTCCACGCGCGGGAGCACAACGCCGGATGGCGCATCGATTACTTCCTCTGCTCCGACCGGCTGAAGGACCGCATCGCGGATGCCCGGATCGACTCTGAGATCCTTGGCAGCGACCACTGTCCCGTGGTGCTTGTCATGGACATGGAACTGTAGGAGAACAAAGAAAAAACAGGCTTCCACGCGTTCGCATGTCTGATCTGACTGTTATTTTTCCGTTTCCGGCATGACACGTTTTTTCCCGCTGTGCAAGGCTTGGGAACGCGCCTTGACGGACCGTTTTACCCTGTGATAAAATGCGCTTGTATCTTCACGCAGCCGCACGGCTTGAACCAAGGGAGGGGAACCATGAAGAGCGCAATGGCACTGGTCCTGCGAGTACGACTTACGGTTCCCTGTGATCGAAAGTCGGCTCCGGCGGCATGAAGCCCTGCGGGCATTCCCCGCACGGAAAAACACGCTACCTGAACGCGGTTCGACTTTCGATCGGACTGCGTTTTTTTGCATCGAACCAAACCGTACCTTAAAAACCCTGGAGGAATCGGAACATGCTTTTGACCGGCGCAAGAATCGTGATGGAATGCCTGATGGAGCAGAAAGTGGACACCATTTTCGGCTATCCCGGCGGCACCATTCTGAACGTATACGACGAACTCTCCTTTTATGAAAAGGAAGGCCGCGTGCAGCACATCCTCACCGCCCATGAACAGGGCGCCTGCCACGCGGCGGACGGCTATGCCAGGTCCACGGGCAAGGTGGGCGCCTGCTTTGCCACCTCCGGCCCCGGCGCCACAAACCTTGTGACCGGCATCGCC
>CAMOIA010000082.1 GCA_946615785.1 uncultured Clostridia bacterium | reverse complement strand
GCGGCGTGCGTTCTGGAGTACAAGAGCTGCCAGTACCTGCGCGACCGGAGCAAGATGAGCAACGACGACGCGACCGAAGCGGCGGATATCTACAACGACCTGCAGAAGCTGGTTGAAGAATCCTTCTCCAACTTCGTGCGCAACGGCGTGACCGACGAGAGCTGGAACGATTTCCAGGCGCAGGCCAAGGGCATCGGCGTGGAGCGCTACATTGAGCTGTATCAGAACGCTTACAACGAATACCTGGCCAAATAATGAATTTCAGTGCCCGTTGACCCCCCCGGGCCGTCCGTTCGGTGCGAAAAGCAGCGGGCGGACGGCCCCTTTTGATGGATAGAACGAGGAGGCGTCATATGAAGCATATCCGGGTTTGCCTGTCGCTTGCGCTGATCCTGTGCATGCTTTTTGGGAACGCGCTGGCGGTGAATGAAAGCAATATCATTCCCTATACCGGGAGCTTTGATCCCGCGGCGACGCCGCCGGGCAGTCTTGCAGCCGTGTTTACGCCGGATCCGGTTTCGGTGGACGGCGTTCGGGATGGCGCTTACGATGCCTGTGAGGCCGTGGAAATCGCGCATGCAAGTCCTGTTTCAGAGGGCGGAGGGAACCCTGCCAAAGGCAGGCTGTACGCACTCTGGGACGGGCCCGTGCTCTACCTGTTTGTGGAGGTGCAGGATCAGACGCTCAGCACTGAGGAAGCGGAGGGCGGCCCCACAGGGTCGAACCCTGCCATTCCGCCAAGGACGGACAGCGTGACCTTCGGAATCGACCTGTGGAATGACAAGGTGAATTTCGGCACGGATACGGTGGGCACGTACACCGTCGACGCAGGCGGCAGGCTGTACTTCTACCGAAGCGGCATGATCGCCTCCCAGAGCTCCGTGATCGCGGACCCTGAGGCGCCGGAATACACGGGACGCCTGGCGGGCTATGCCGCCCGGGTCACCGGGGACGGGTACTGCGTGGAAACCGCGCTGCACATCGAGGATCTGATGGACGTTCAGGATTTTGAGATGGGCCTTGAGGTACTGATCAACGACGTTCACGTTCCCACGGGGAACGAACCCGTGCCCGAGCCGGACGCCTTCGGTCAGGTACCGCCCGTCACCACCCTGGACTACAGGGTATGGTGGAGCCATCAGAACGGGGAACTGTACGACGCGATCAACGAATCCGACCCGAAGAACCTGGACTGGGGCACCGTTACGCTGACTGGCTGGGACGGAGAGGCGCCGTTTGCGTTCAGCGACTGGCGGCTGAGAAATACGATCGCCTATCTGGATTCCGTCGCCTTTGCCAAAGACGTGTATACCCCCGAAACCCAGGCGGCACTGGACGCGGCACGCCTGGAAGCACAGGCGCTTCTGGACGAGGGCAGCGCGGATGCGGAAGCAGTGAAAGCGGCGGGCGACAGGCTCATCGCCGCGCTGGACGGCCTGCGCTGGGCGGATACCCGCTATCCGGATCCGTACGATCTGCCGGAGAGCATGACGCTTCCCAATCCGTACCGGTTCTTCGGGCAGGACAGGCTTGTCGAAAGCGCCGCTGACTGGGAGGAAAGGCGGGCGGAAATCCTGGACCTTGCGCAGTTCTATGAATACGGCTACAAGCCGGACGCGCCGGAGAAAATCGAAATCGCGGGGATCGAGCACTTTGCGCCCGGGGACGAGCGCACCATCCTCTTCTGGGGCTTCTGGCCGATGAACGTTACGGTCGACTGTCCGACGGACATTGTGACCCTTGCCGTGACCGATCACGGCGTCACCGCAAACCTTCAGTATACCGTGTACCTGCCCACCTCCGGGCAGCTCGCCGCGGCGGGGCGGGAAGGCGAAAAATGCCCGGTGATCCTCTCCTTTGACGGGGACAGCGCCGTTTACCGGGACGCGGGCTTTGCCGTGGTGGAATGCCCGGCGGGCAGCGGCGGCGACGGCAGAACCAACGAATATGCCTGGGGGCAGCGCACGGGCGCTTTCTATGAGCTGTATCCGTATTCGCGAAACGGCGAAGACGCGCTTCATGAGGTGAGCAGCGAAATGGCCGCCGCCTGGAGCGCGAGCCGGGTGATCGACAGCCTTGCGGCCATGGGATCATGCGCCCTGCCGTATGCGGAGGAGATCGCCGCGGGCACGGATCCTGAAAAGCTGGCGGTGACCGGCTTTTCCATCAACGGCAAATATGCTTTTGTTTCCGCGCTCTTTGACGAGCGGATCGACGTCTGCGTCCCCGGCGCCGCCGGCGCGACGGGCCCATCTCCCTGGCGCTATGTGTATACGGGGCACGTTTATGACTGGACGGGCACGCGCTTTGCCCCGCAGGAGGGGACTGTGTCTCCCGCGCTGCAGGTTTCATGGGGAACCGAGACGCTTGGCAACAGCGTGCGGCATAACCGCGTGCGCGAAACCGAGGTTTTCCGCAAATTCCTTACGCCCCGCAATTTCTATAAGCGCCTTCCCGGCGCCTGGGGCTATGCGGCCCGCCTTCCCTACGATCAGAACGATCTTGTCGCCGCGCTTGCGCCAAGGGCCATTCTGCTCGTGAACACGGTCAACGACTATAACGACGGCGCCGAGGCGGACGCGCTGGGGCTGGAGATCGCAAAATCCGTTTACCGCAACCTGGGCCTGGATGCCGACGCGCTGATCAAATTCAATTACCGCCCCGTACAGGACGGCGATCCCCACGGTACGGACGACGCGCAGCGCTCGCGCACGGCGGCTTTCCTCGGATCCTTCTTCTTCGGGAAAACCATGGAGGCGGATACGGAAGAATGGCTGAACACCGACCCCTTCCTGCTGCCGGTGAGCGGCGGCGCAAGCCCCTTTGATACCTACTATGGCGGCTTCAATACCATTACCGGCGGACAGGGCGGCGCGGAAGGCCGGGATGGCTGGTATTACTATACCTTCCCGAATCAGTGACCTTTGATCCTGAAGGGATCATGATAACCGCTCCATCCTTGCCTAAAACAGCGTGAAATGCTATAATGCATAGCGTCATGCCCCGGCACTGCCGATTGGAGATCCGGTCGGCAGTGCCGTTTGGTTTCATTATGCATAAGGAGAACGTATGAATCGACGCGGAAGGTTTCTGAGCCTGCTTCTTTCGGGTGCGCTGCTTTTGTCGGGCTGCTCTGCCCCGATGGAGGAAAAACGGACGGCGAATCCCGCCGTCACCCTGAACGCTTTGCAGTACGAGCTTGAAAACATGGCCGTGGATTTCAACGGCCTGTGGTTTTATCAGCGCATCGAGGAGCAGACGGGCGTCCATGTGGAATTTGAGGACGTGAAGGATTCCGAGTGGGTGAGCAGCGTCAGCCTGGCCTTTGCCAGGGGCAATATGCCCGACATGATCCTCAGAGGCTCGCTGGACGTTGAAGAATACGGCGTATCCAGGCATTTGCTTTTGCCCCTTGACGAATACATGGAAAAGGGGTTTTTGCCGCATTACGCCGAGCGCCTTGCGGCAAGCGGCTTGAAGGATCAGCTGACCGCCTCCGACGGGCACATGTACCAGCTGGGCTTTCTGATTTCGCAGGGCGTGAATACGAACGGCCATTTTTTCATCAACCAGAGCTGGCTGGACGCCCTTGGGCTTCCCATGCCCGAAACGCTTGAGGAATTGACGGACACGCTGCGCCGCTTCCGCCGGGACGACCCCAACGGAAACGGCATAGCGGACGAAGTGCCGCTGGAATTCACGTTCGACGACAACAATACGGGCGTCTATAACCTGTTTTCGTTCTTCGGCCTGCCCCTGAACGAGGAATACGTGTATGTGGACGCAGGCGGAAAGGTGGCGTTCGCGCCGGAAAGCGCGGCGTTTACGGAAGCGGCGGCCTGGCTGAACCAGATGTACCGGGAAGGCCTTCTGGACGTCGACTTCATCAGCCAGGGCAGCAATATCTGGGCCGCGAAGGTCAACGAAGGCAATGTGGGCATGTTCAGCTACTGGAGGCTGCAGAATACCGCCCTGACTCCGGAGATCGGCGCCATGTATCAGATCATGCTGCCTCCGGGGGCCTCGGGCACAAACGCCTGTCTGCCCCGGAACATGGATATTATCGAATTCGGCGCGGCCCTGACCACCGATTGCCGGAATCCCGAAGCCGCTTTGCGCTGGCTGGACGCGCAGTTCGAAACGGAAAACATGCTGATTTCGCAAAACGGCGCCCTTGGGGATACCCTGATCCGGCGAGACGACGGGCGGTATGAGGTTCAGTACGTGCCCAAGGACAACGAGCTTTACAAAACGGTGCCGGTCATCTGCGGGCAGTTTTTTGCGCCGGCGGAGTATTACGCCGGGGTATACGTGCCGGCTGCGCACCGGCAGGAAAAGGCGGCCTACTGCCGGCTTTATGAGGACGCTGGGGTGCTCGAGCCGTTCTCCTTCAAATACCTGACCACCGTCGCGCCCAAAACGGCGGATGAAAACGCGAAGCTGACGCGGCTGAAGGCCAAGCTGAAAACCATTGTCGACGCCGCCCTGGTGGCCATGGTCACAAAGGGCGTGACGGAGGAAAACACAGCCGAGTTTCACAGGCAGCTGCTTGAAGCCGGCAGCCTTGAATACCGGGAGACCTATCAGGCGGTGCTCGACCGCTGGCGGGGGGAGTAAACACATTGCGCAAGGGAAAAGAAAGAAAACTGTCGGTTTTTATGCGCTACGCGCTTTCCTATACGCTGGTGGTGGTGGTGCTGTTTTCCGGCGTTTTCCTTTATCTGTACGACCTGACGGCGCGGCAGGTGCAGAAAAACATCATCGACGGCCAGGTCAACCGGCTGACCCGCATTGCCATTCAGCATGAGGGCTATATCTCGTTTATGCTCAATACCGCGGAGGAAATCGGACTGAGCCCGCACATCGAATCCTTTCGGTACGACGAAGAACCCTGGAAAGCCTACGATCTGCAGCTGCAGTTGATCCCGTATACCGCGACCAACGCCTTCTGCGATCAGGTCTATCTGCATTTTTCCGGGGATGACAGGCTGTATTCCTCCGCGTCCGCCATGACGGTGGAGATGTTTACCCACCTGATGCGCTACGAACACACGGACGCCGTCAGGCTGAAAACCCTGATCCGGGATACGGACCGCCTGACCATTCTTCCCGCACAGCGCATCGTTTCCAACCTGGTGGACGGAAGCGACCCGAGAATGGTCACCTTTATTCTGCCTCTGGGGGTCAATCCGGGAACCAGCAAGGGCTGCATGCTGTTTCTGGTGAAGGAAAGCACCTACCAGAATATGTTTGCGGATGCCATTGACGGGGAAATCAACACCTATATTTTTTCGGGCACAGACGTGCTTTCCTGCATGGAGGATCTGCCGGTTTCTGCCTCCCAGGCCATGATAGCGCCGGGCAGCGGGGACAGGGCGAGGACATTTTCCGCGGACGGAAAGACGTACATCACCGTCGCGCTTGAAAACCGCAGCTGGGGCCTCAGGTATGCCGCGGTGCTGCGCATGGACGATGTGAACAGCGCGGTGTTTACGTCCCTGCGGAGCGTTCTGACCATCCTTATGCTGATTGCGGGGATCGGGATCCTGATGGCGTTTCTGATGGCCCGACGCCACGCAAAGCCCATCGAGGACATTTCCGGCATGCTGTCGCAAAGCGGCACGGATCGGCGGGACGAGCTGCAGACCATTTCAAGCGGCATCCGGCTTTTGACCCAGGACAACCATGAACTGATCAGCCGCCTGGATCTGGCCCTGCCCATGCAGCGCCATGATTTCGTGTTCCGCTTCATGAAAGGGCGCTTTTCCACGCGGGAGGAGGCCGTCGCGGCGGGAAAGGCCGTGGGGCTTGAGATCGACAAGCCGTGGTACGCGGTGATCCTGTGCAGCGTGCCGGAGGAGTGGGACCGGCCGTTTGAATTGAACCGCCCGCCCTTTGACGCCCTGAACGGGATCGCGGGTGCGGGGGTCGAACTGGTGGCGCTCAAGGCCAATCTGTACCTTGCGTTTTCCGACGAAAAAACGCTTTTGCCCCGCCTCGCGGATCTGATCCGCGAGGCGGGCCGGCAGGGGAGCGGACGGAGCGTTACGGCCATCTCCGCGCTGCACGCCCGGTTTGACGAGGCCCCGACCGCCTATCTTGAGGCCGCGGCGGCGTATGAAAACCGGTTCGTGATGGGGGAGGCGCAGGTGCTTGCCTACGATGGCATCTCCTCCGATTTTACGGACAGCCTGACCAAGGCCCAGAAACTGACCACCGGCATCAGCCAGGCCTTGAAACTCGGCAGCCGCGACCTGCTGGACGACCGCATCAGCGAGCTTTTGCATTTCCTCAAAAACACCCGCATGTCGCCCTTTGCCTTCCGCATGATTTACAACGACGTGATCGACACCCTGACCCGCTCACAGGCAAAGGAATTCTCCACAGGGCGGGACGCAAGGGATATGTATGACATTTTTTCGCTCTCCTCCTGCCAGTCCATCGACGACCTGGACGAGCTTCTGCGCCGTCTGTGCGACACCCTGCTCACCGGCCAGGAAACAGAAAGCGGCGAGAAGCCAAAGGAGGAGGACGTGATCGCGCAGGCAACCCGGTACATGGACGAGCACTTTTCCGATCCGGAAATCTCCATGGCGGCCATTGCGGAATCCTCCGGGCTGTCAACGGCCAGGTTTTCCTCGTCCTTCAAGGAACGCATGGAGATGACCCCGCTTGATTACCTGACACTGCTGCGCTCAGAACGGGCGAAGGTGCTGCTGGAGCAGACGGACATGAGCATCCGGGACATCAGCGTGCAGGTGGGGTATTATGATTCCGGCAGCTTTATCCGCCGGTTCAAGCAAGTCACGGGGGAAACGCCCCTGCAGTACCGCCGCGGACACGGCGGAAAAGGGACTGCGGACTGAAAGGAGTAAGGATATGCGCCTTGAGGACATCAACGTTCGGGACCCGTTCGTGCTGCTGTGGAAGGATACGTATTACCTGTACGGCACCCGCGGGGCGACCTGCTGGGGACCTGCCACAGGGTTTGACGTGTACGTCAGCAGGGACCTTGAAACCTGGAGCGATCCGGTCGTCTGCTTTGAAAACGACGGCAGTTTCTGGGCTGACCGCAATTACTGGGCGCCTGAGGTGCACCTCTGGCAGGGACATTTTTACCTGTTCGCGAGCTTTAAAAGCGATGCAAGGCGCCGGGGCACGGCCATTTTAAGGGCGGATGACCCGAAGG
>CAMOIA010000081.1 GCA_946615785.1 uncultured Clostridia bacterium | reverse complement strand
TTCGCCGCCAGTTTCTTCAATTCCGCGACCAGTTTCTTCTTTTCGGCCGGTACAACATATTCGGGCATGAACCCGTGTTCGATATCGATGCTTAATTTCTTTTCCTGCAGATCCCTGATATGACCCCTGCTGGACATCACCGTGTAGTTTTCTCCCAGAAATCTCCGGATGGTGTTGGCTTTGGTCGGCGATTCGACGATAACAAGATTCCCCTCCATACTGCATGTTTTTTGTTACGTGAATGCAAAGTAAGCGACAAACAAGGGATATTTCCAAATTTTATCGCTATTTTTGTGTTTTGTTAGAGCGTCGGATTCAATAGAATCCGAATCGTGTTAAACGAAGGATGATGTTGCATGAACGAAGCTGTTAAGAAAAAGATAATCAAGTGGTTCTGGGTTATTTTGTGCATTCCTGTCCTGCTGGTTGCCGCGCTGCTGTTGCTGGTGTGGGCCTTTGCGGACATCCCCTCTTTTGCGGAATTGGAGAACCCGGAAAGCAATCTTGCCACCCAGGTGATCGCGCAGGACGGTGAAGTCCTCGCTACCTTCCATATTGAAAACCGCTCCTTCGTGAGCTACGACGAATTGTCCCCTTATCTGGTACAGGCGGCCGTCGCGACGGAGGACCAGCGGTTTTACAATTCGGACGGCGTGATCATCTGCATGGACATCCCCGCCATGAACAAGCACCTGCCCCCCATTTACCGGGAGCAGCTGCTGCTTGAAAAATGCAATATCTTTACCATGGACATGATGGAAAAGACCGCCCATTCCCTTGACCAGCTCAAAGGCCAGGAGGTACTTGAAAAACCGTTCGCCCTGTTCTTTGAGCCCGCGAGCGTCGTCGACCGCATCGCCAACCAGTATGCGCTCTTTTCCGTGGTCAGCGACGTCAGGGTGCCCATCAACGCCATCGAAGGCGCAAACGAGGCAATGCGGAAAATCATCATCCCTGCGCGCGTGAAGCTTGAAATCCGGGACAAGCTCGACTATATCAACATTTCCGAGCGCATGATCTATCCGGGCCTGGACGGCATCTGCAAGTGGATCACCCGCAGGTTCGCCAATCTCGGCCCCCGGTACAACGCCGGCGGCCCCAACCTTAACGGGAAAGAGCCGCCGTCATATTGACCGCCAGCGCGATGAGCGTGATCAGGGAAAGCACAAAGCCGGCGGATGCAAAAACCGTCATCAGCCTCCGCACGCCTTTCTGTCCGGGAAGCGCCTTCTTTTGCGTCTGGGTGCGTGCCAGCACGACCGCCCCGAGAACGACGCCCGGAACGGCGAACCACGCGCTCGCAAACGCCCCGAGAAGGCCCAGGAGCAGGGAGAGGGCGGAGGTGATCAGGTGCAGGCGCAGCGCGCTTTCATCTGTTTTCATATGAACGCCTCCGATTTCAAAAAACGACCGGAAAGGATGAATCACGATGATCCATGAAAAAAGCTGCGGCGCCGCCGTCTGCAGGATGCAGGACGGAAAGCGCCTGTATCTGATTGAAACCATGGTTCAGGGACATGTTTCCCTGTGCAAGGGCCATGTGGAGGGCAGCGAAACGGAGCACGAGACCGCCAGGCGCGAGATCCTGGAGGAAACGGGCCTTCAGGTCGAATTCGTGCCGGGCTTTCGGGAAACCATCGCATACAGTCCCTACGAGGGCTGCGAAAAGGAAGTGGTCTTTTTCCTGGCCCGCTGCCGCTCCGGCCTTGTGAAGGCCCAGCCCGAAGAGGTGACCTCCATCGCGTTTTTGCCGCTTGAAGAAGCGCTTGAACGCCTCACCTATGAGGACGACAGACGCATCCTGAAAAAGGCGGAAGCCTTTCTCACTTCACGGGGCGAATCAGAATAAACGGGGTCAGCTCGTCGCCCTGCCCGGAAGGATTGTCCTGCATGGCGTCCTGAATCTGCTCGTCCGTAAGCGGGAAGCCGTGGCTCTTGCCAAGCTGATCCCGCTCAAGGTCATTGGCGTCCATCAGCACCACGGGAATGCCGGTCTTTGCGTACAGATCGTCGCAAAGCTCTGTCGGGTTGTCCGGATTGATGAGCGCCATTTCCTTGTAAATATCGAAGCGGGAACGGAAATAGAAGCCGTCGATGCCGCCCACGCCCTTTCCGCACACCTTGTAAAACCCCCCGTGGATGCCGAAGGGCTTGGTAAACGCTGCGCAAACACACGCAAGCAAAACCCTGGGCAGGCCGCACATATCGATGACCAGCTGCAGCTTATACGGTTCATGCATGCCCACGCCGGTGGTGTTGATGCCGGCAAAACGCCACAGGTGATTGGCCCACCAGCCGGGCTTGACCTCGTCCCTGGTTTTGACCGATTCCACGCACATGCACATGACCTTCGCGCCGAAGGAAAGCATATCCCCCTCCTGGTACAGGGGCCGGATATACTTCTCCACAAGCGCCGCCTGGTCCTCGCCGCGCTGCACAAAATGGGTCTGCACGGCGTAGCGCTCGTACGCCCGGCCGTCCTTTCCGGTAACGACGCCCCGGTCAAAATAAACGATGCCGTCCTTTTCGCGGCGCTGGCTTTCCAGGTTCCTGGATGGAATGATTCCCATACCTTACCTCCGTCAATCGCAGTTTCAATACCCGAACATTGTATCCGCCGCGCGGAAAAAAGTCAATTCATGCCCGCTGCACCCGGCGGGCTGATTTTTCGCGCGGGGATTTCGGGCATAAAAAAACCCGCAGGGAATACCTTGCGGGGATTTGTCCATCGCGGCGCGAATCAGGCTTCGGCCTTGTTGATGGCCAGGGCCATGCGGGCCTTTTTGCGGTTCGCGGCATTCTTGTGCATGACGCCCTTGCTGACCGCTTTATCAATAGCAGAGGTGGTGACGCTCAGCTGCGCGGCGGCAGGCTGTGCACCTTCAGCCAGTGCGGCATTAAACTTCTTGATGCTGGTCTTCACGGCTGACTTCACCATACGGTTCCGCAGATTTTTCTTTTCGCTCACCTTCACGCGCTTCTTCGCGGACTGGATATTGGGCATTTCCTTCACCTCCCATAGTCAAAATACATTGCGGTGCGTTGACACGCAACAGGTATGTTACCACAATTCCCTTGCAAATGCAAGCACTTTCTTGAAGAAAATCCGCTTTCCGACCGCAAAATACGGGAAAAAGAAGGCCCCCTGCTTCCAAATCCTGTGTTTTCAGGGTATAATAAGGCTGTTTTTTAGGGAAAGGAGTCCTGCTATGCCGCGCTATTTTGCCCTCCGCGATCCCATGGATCCCGCCTTCGCTTTTCTTCTCGAGGAAGAAATGCACCATGCGCGCAGCGTCATGCGCATGCGCACCGGCGAACCGATGACCCTGATTCTGGAAGAAGCGCTCTATGCGTCCGTCTTTACCGGGGAAACGCGCGTCCCCATCGGCGAAAAGCTCCAGGACCCTGAGGCGGATATCCGCGTTACGCTTTTCCAGGGCATCCCGAAAGCGGATAAAATGGAATGGATCTGCCAGAAGGCCACCGAATGCGGCGCGGACGCCATCGTGCCGGTCGCCTTTGGCCGCAGCGTCTCCAGATGGGATGCGAAGAGCGCCGCCAAAAAGGTCGAACGGCTCGAAAGGATCGCCCGCGAAGCCGCCAAGCAGTCCGGCCGGGCGCGCGTGCCCAGGGTCGCCTCCCCGGTCACCGTTTCTGAAATGGCCGATCAGTTTGCTTCTTTCGACTTCGTGCTCGTTCCCTGGGAGGAAGCGAGGGGAACAGGACCGAAGGCTTTTTTCGACGCGCTTTCCGTCCGTCCGAAAAAGCTCGCCATTGTGATCGGGCCGGAAGGCGGCATCGATCAAACGGAAATGGAAGCCATGCTTTCCAAGGGCGCGAAAGCCATTACCCTCGGGCCGCGCATCTTCCGCACGGAAACCGCGGGCATCGCCGCCCTCTGCGCCGTCATGGCCCTGAGCGGAAACATGGAATAGCGCACAGGGGCGGGTCCCAAACGCCGCTCTACGTAATAATTTCGTAATTAAAAAGTCATTTTCTCTTAACGAAATCGCAATCGTCCATGCCGTCAATGACCATTGTGTTTCCCTGTCAAGTATGGTATACTGTACTGGGTCAGTTTTCGCCCAGTTGGGCAAACTCAGCCCAAAGGAGGGAGCCTTTGTCAGACTGCGATTTTCTTTCGCTTTTTTCAAAACTGTCTCCTGAACGCACACAGTCCATCGGCCGCATGGCGCTCCTGCTCTGCGTGGTGGCGGATTTTCAGCCCATCGGCCGCCGTTCCGTTGCCGCCCGCATGTCCACGACCGAACGCGAGGTACGCTCCATTGCGGACGAAATGAAAGCGCAGGGGTTTCTGTGCGCGGACGCCTCAGGGATGAGGCTTGCCCCCGCGGCGGCGGATCTGCTGCCCGCGTGCCGGGAACTGAGCCGCCATCTCTTCTCCCCTGACGAAATCGAACAGACGCTCTGCCGTCTTCTGCGCGCGGAAAACGTCATCGTGGTACCGGGGTCCGCCGGAGATGACCCCCGCGTGATCAAGGACGTCGGCCGGGCCGCCGCCAGAAAGCTAAAGGAATATCTGCACAAATCGTCCATTCTGGCCGTCGGCGGCGGCAGCGCCATGGCGGAAACCGCGCGCGGGCTGCAGCCTGCGGCGCTCAGCGATCTGATGGTGGTGCCGCTTCGCGGCGGCATCGGGCCCGTGATGGAAGATCAGGCCAGCATGATCGCTGCGGAAATCGCCACCAAGCTCGGCGGGCACTACCGCCTGATGCATCTGCCGGAAGCGCTCGGGCAGGAAGCGGCGCGCGAACTGCTCGCGCAGGAGGACGTTAAAAAGACCCTTCAGCTCATCGGGCAGGCGGACGTTGTGATGCACGGCATCGGCCGGGCGGATGAAATGGCCGAAAAGCGCAGCCTGCCGGAAGCTGTCCGTACGCTTTTGCGTGATCAGGGTGCCGTGGGCGAAGCTTTCGGAGAGTTTTTTGATCAGGACGGCAAAACGATTTATCACGCGGAGACCTTTGGCGCGGACGTCTTCAAGGCGTCAAACGAAAGGCGCGTGATTGCCGTCGCGGCAGGGGCCAGGAAAGCGCAGGCGATCATCGCCTGCATGAAACGGGAACAGCGCGTTACGCTGATCTGCGACGAAGGCGCCGCGAACGCCATCCTTTCCACTCTGCAGTCCAATCCAGGTTTTCCCGGCGAAAGCCGTGAAAAATAGACGCAAAATGACCAATCCCAATTCAACGAAGTGAGGAGAAACCGTCATGAGCATGAACAAAATGACCATCGAGGATGTCCAGGTAACAGGCAAACGGGTTCTTGTGCGCGTTGACTTCAACGTGCCCATGGACGCCAACAAGAAGATCACCGACGAAAACCGCATTCAGGGCGCTCTGCCCACCATCCAGTACCTGATCAAGAACAAGGCGAAGGTGATCCTTTGCAGCCACATGGGCCGTCCCAAGGGACAGTTCAACGACAAATACTCCCTGGCTCCCGTTGCCAAACGCCTGAGCGAACTGCTCGGTCAGGAAGTCTACATGTGCAAGGACGTGATCGGTGAGGATGCCGACCGCGTGACCGCCGCGCTGAAGGACGGCGAAGTCTGCCTGCTTGAAAACCTCCGCTTCCATAAAGAAGAAGAAGCCAATGATCCCGAGTTCGCAAAGAAGCTCGCCAGCTATGCCGATCTTTTTGTCAACGACGCGTTCGGCACTGCACACCGCGCCCATGCTTCCACCGAAGGTGTGACCCACTACCTGCCCAGCGTCGCCGGCTACCTGATCGAAAAGGAACTGCGCATCATGGGCGGCGCGCTGGCCGATCCCGCCCGTCCCTTCCTCGCCATTCTGGGCGGCGCCAAGGTTTCCGACAAGATCAACGTGATCAACAACCTGCTCAACAAGGTGAACGTGCTCATCATCGGCGGCGGCATGGCTTACACCTTCCAGAAGGCCATGGGCGGTCACATCGGCAACTCGCTGGTTGAAGACGACAAGCTCGAGCTCGCCAAGGACATTCTCGCCCGCGCCGCGTACAAGGGCGTCCGCGTCGTGCTGCCCGTGGATAACGAGGCCGGCAAGGAATTCTCCAACGACACCCTGCACATCACCGTGCACAGCCAGGAAATCCCGGACGGCTTTGAGGGCCTGGATATCGGACCTGTCACCCGCGAGATTTTCGTAAACGAAATCAACCGCGCAAGGACCATCGTCTGGAACGGCCCCATGGGCGTATTTGAATTCCCCACCTTCGCCGTCGGCACCAAGTGCATTGCCGAAGCGGTGGCGAACAACCCCGGCGTTACCATCATCGGCGGCGGCGACAGCGCTGCGGCCATCACCCAGATGGGCTTTGCCGACAAGGTGACCCACGTCTCCACCGGCGGCGGCGCGAGCCTTGAATTCCTGGAGGGCAAGGAACTGCCCGGCATCGCCGCGCTGAACGACAAATAAGTCAAAGTCATGGGTCTGCGGCCGGGGACGGAGCGCCGTCTCCGGCCGATTGATCCTGTTAAGGAGGAGTTTACGATGCGCATTCCCATTATTGCCGGCAACTGGAAAATGAACAAGACCCCGAAGGAAGCGCGCGAACTGATCGAGGAGCTCAAGCCCCTTGTCAAGGACGCGTCCGCAACGGTCGTGGTCTGCGTGCCAGCCATCGACGTCCCCGCTGTGGTGGAGGCCGTGAAGGGCAGCAACATCCATGTCGGCGCCCAGAACGTGCACTTCAAGGAGAGCGGCGCCTATACAGGCGAAATCAGCGCGGCCATGCTGAAGGAAGCCGGCGCCGAATATGTGATCATCGGTCACAGCGAGCGCAGGACCTATTTCGGCGAGACGGACGAAACCGTCAATCTGCGCGTCCGTGCCGCGATCGCCTCAGGCCTGATCCCGATCATCTGTGTCGGCGAGCGCAAAGAACAGCGTGAAGCAGGCTATACCGACGCCCTGGTCACCTATCAGACCCTGATTGCCCTGACCGGACTGAGCGACGCGGAAGTGAGCAACGTGGTCATCGCCTACGAACCCGTCTGGGCCATCGGCACCGGCCTGACCGCGACCGACGAGCAGGCGAACGAAACCATCGGCGTGATCCGCCAGGCCCTGTGCCGCAAGTACGGCAAGCGCATCGGCAACAAGGTCCGCATCCAGTACGGCGGCAGCATGAAGCCCGGCAACGTCAAGGGCCTCATGGCGCAGCCCGAGATCGACGGCGGCCTGATCGGCGGCGCGTCCC
>CAMOIA010000080.1 GCA_946615785.1 uncultured Clostridia bacterium | reverse complement strand
ACGCCGTGCCCGCGCTGCCTAAAAGCACCTCCATCCGGGACATTCTTTCCGCCTATCCCTACCCAAATACGCTCGTCGTTCTGCACATGCGCTTTCCGGAATTAAAAAGATACCTCGAACAATGCGCCGCCTATTTCGCCCTCACAGAGGGCGGCGAGGCTGCCATTGCGCAAAGGTATCTTGTGCCCAAAGCGCACCATTATCATTATGATCATCTCTATGGGCTTGAATACGAAGTGGACCTTGCAAGGCCGGAGGGCAGCCGGGTGGGCCGCGTCTTCCGGGAAAGCGACGGGACGGAAATAAAGACGGGAGATGAACTGGACGTCTGCTTCAGCTCTTACCGCGCTACCGGCATCGGCGGGTTCGGGTTCCTCAAATCCCTTCCCGTCGTTCGCGAAATCAGGACCCAGGTCAGAAGCCTGATCATCTCCTATTTCCGCCATCACGATCTGATCGAGGTGGACACGCGCTGCCGGGTTCGTTTTGCGCGCGAGCCTTCCCTTCCGTCAGATCAGCTTTGAGGCGCAGGCAATGGCCAGCCGCATGGCGGAGGGCTTTGGGGCTTTTCGTACTTCTTCGGCGGTCAGCCACTTCGCCGTGCGGTATGCCGCAGGAACGGTATCGCAGTCTTTGGCGGCGGCGTGCCAGACGCGCATATGCCATACCTGATGCGTGAATACGTGAACGCCTTCGGCAAGCAGCTTCGGCTCCGTCTCGAGCGCCACGGGGGAGAGCGCGCTGACGATGATTTCGGCGCTGTTTTCCCCTTCCAGAAGCGGGAAGACCCAAAGCCCGCTCAGCATTTTTTCCTTGCGCCTTTGCATCAGGATATGACCGCCGTGTTCCACGAGCAGCACATCATAAGCGAGTGGGACGGGCGGCTTTTTCCGGTCTTTCACGGGCAGGGCGTCCTGTGTTCCATGTTCTTTGGCAAGGCAAAGCTGCGCCAGGGGACAAAGATCACAGTGGGGAATCGGCTTGCAGACGCCGGCCCCCAGATCCATGAGCGCCTGGTTCAGATCGCCGCTCCGAACGGGAGGCATATGCTGCTGTGCGATGGCGTACAGCTTTTCTTTTGTTTCAGACCTGCTGGTGTTTTCGTGAAGGTCATAAAGCCTTGCAAACACCCTCGTCAGGTTTCCGTCCATGGCGGGTATTTGCAGGTCGTAGGCGATGGAGGCGATGGCGCCGGCGGTATACGCCCCGATGCCGGGCAGCGACAAAAGGCCCGCTACAGTATCGGGAAAGACGCCGTTATGGGTGTTTGCGATGATGTCCGCGGTCTTTTTCAGGTTTCTTGCACGGGTATAGTAACCAAGCCCTTCCCAGGCCTTGAGCACGTCCGCCTCCGTTGCGTTCGCCAGCGCGAAAACGTCCGGGAAGGCGTGCAGAAACCGCTCGTAATAGGGCGTCACCGTTTCCGTCCGCGTCTGCTGCAGCATGATTTCGCTGATCCAGATCCGGTAAGGGTCCTTTGTTTCGCGGAAGGGAAAGGTGCGGCGGTTCCGGTCGAACCAGCTGAGGAGAATGCTCGCGATTTCTGTCATGCCATGCCTCTTTTCATGATCTTTCAGCGCCTTGCGGCGTTTTTCCCATTGTATCGGAAACGGCGCAAAAGGTCAATGCGGCTGAAAGCGGATGCTATTTGGCATCGAAGGCAGCGCACCGTTCGCCTGCCTGTTTTGCTTTTTCTTGTGAAGACACCCGTTCTGTGGTATATTGGCGCGGGAGGGAAAACGGATGGGAGAGGTTGAGGCCGCGCTTTTTCCGGATGAGGATGCAGAAGAACTGCTGGTGAAAGGGTACAGAATCATCCAGAAGCGCACTGGCTACCGTTTCGGGCATGACAGCGTATACCTTGGCGCGTTTGCGACCCTTCACGCCCGTGACAGGGTGCTCGACCTGGGCTGCGGGGACGGCGTTCTTCTGTTCCTGCTCGCCGCAAGGGAGGAAAGCATGACGGGCGTCGGCGTCGAACGGCGCGAGGACGCCGCGGACAGGGCGAAAAGAGGCGCGCATCTGAACGGCCTTGAGGAAAGGCTTCAGATCGTCTGCGGGGACATCCTGAACCATCCCTTCGAACGCGCCGCTTTTGATCTAGTGATCGCAAACCCGCCCTACTGGCCCCAAAGCTTTGCGGACCCGGAAGGGGCCCGGACGGAAGCGCACCTGACGCCGGAGGATCTGGCAGACGCCGCGGCCTATGCCCTTCGGCCGCGCGGAAGGCTTGCACTGATTGTTCCCTGTGCCAGGCTGGACGCTTTTCTGGCTCCGGCCTTTGAAAAGGATTTTTCCCTCAAAAGGCTTCAGATGATCCATCCGTCCTCCGGCCGTCCGGGCAGGGCGGCTCTTCTGGAATTGCAGATACACACAAAGCGGGGCGGCTGCGCGGTTTTGCCGCCGCTCACGGTCAGGAAGGAGGGGAATCAAAGTGGGCGCTGAGGAAGCCATTCTGGCATTCGGCCGGTTTATGAACCTGTTCAGGCGCCTGACGTGGCTTGAAAAAAGGCTGCTCGTTTCAAAGCTCTATGTACAGGAAGCGGAATACAGCCATCCTCTTCTTCCAAAGGAAGCCCTTCGGGTGCTCTTTGTTTCGGATATCCACGCGGGCCCCTATTTCAGCCGCGCACAGGAGGAAACGCTGTCCCGCGTGATCGAGGCGGCAGACGCCGATCTGATTCTCTACGGAGGCGATTTCGGGCAGAAGCCGCAGGACGGCATCGCCTGGCTGAAGCGGCAGCGCGTGCAAAAGCCCCGCTATGGAAGCTTCTGTGTACCGGGAAACCATGACCGAATCAGCACGGAGCCGTTTGAACGCCTCGCCGCGGCAGCGGCAGAAAAGGGCATCCGGGCGCTTCAGAATACCATGGCGTCCCTTCCATGCGGCATCGACCTCTTTGGCGCGGACGATTTCAGGACGGGAAAGCCGGACGGCGACGCGCTAAGGCAGACGGCCGCGCCCGGGCGCTTTGGCCTGCTGCTTTGCCACAACCCGGACGCCCTTCCGGATATGCTGCCGCCGTTTTACCATCTTGCCCTCTGCGGGCACACGCACGGCGGGCAGGTCGCCCTGTTTGGCAGGGCCATCCTCAGCAGCAGCATTTACCGCAGCCGTTTTCTTTCCGGCTGGAAACAGCTGGAAGGGGCCGATATCCTGGTTTCAAACGGCGTGGGGGTATCCGCGCTGCCGATCCGGATCGGGGCCAGGCCGCAGGTGAACCTGCTCACGCTTCGGCAGGGCGAAACGGGCCGCCGGACGCTGCGGGAAACGGAAGCACAGGTTTGGCTGCAGGAAAAAGAAACGAAATGAGCATTGAAAGAGGGAACGTATGATCGTAGTGGTTGCCGAAAAGCCGAGCGTCGGGCGGGAGATCGCCCGGGTGCTTGGCTGCAGGGAACGCGGCGAAAGCTGTCTGAAAAATGATCGGTATCTTGTCACCTGGGCGGTCGGCCATCTGGTAACGCTGGTGGAGCCGGACGAACTGGACGAAAAATACAGGCGCTGGCGCATGGAAGATCTGCCGATTCTGCCGGATACCATCCCGACAAAGGTGATTTCCAAAACCCGCAAGCAGTACCAGACCGTCAAAAAATACCTGAATGCCGCCGATACCGAATCGCTGATCTGCGCGACGGACGCCGGGCGGGAGGGCGAACTGATCTTCCGCCTGATCTATGAGGAGGCCAAGTGCAAAAAGCCGGTGCAGCGCCTGTGGATCTCCTCCATGACGGATGCGGCGATCCGCGAGGGCTTTGAAGGGCTGAAGCCGGCGGAGGATTACGACGGGCTGTACCGCAGTGCCAGGTCGCGGGCGCTTGCCGACTGGCTGGTCGGCATGAACGCGTCCCGTGCGTTTACCATCCGTTACCACGTGCTTCTTTCCATCGGCCGGGTGCAGACGCCGACGCTCGCGATCCTTGTGAAGCGGGCAAAAGAAATTGCCGATTTCAAGCCGGAGGAATACTATACCCTTACCGCGTCCTTCGGCGATTTTCAGGCCCTGTGGTTCGACCCTGCGGCAAAGGACGAAAAGACGGCTTCGCGCATCCAGAGCGAAGAAATCGCAAAAGAAAAAGCCGCCCGGGTCAAGGGGAAAACGGCGGCGGTTACGGACGTGAGACATGAGGATAAACGGGATATCGCGCCGCAGCTCTTCGACCTGACGTCTCTTCAGCGCGAAGCGAACCAGAAGCTTGGTTTCACTGCCGATAAGACGCTGAAGCTGACGCAGGAACTGTACGAAAAATGGAAGGCGGTCACCTACCCGAGGACCGATTCCAAATACCTGCCGCTGGACATGATGCCAAGGCTCAAGCCCACGTTCGACCATCTGCCCCCGCCCTATAAGGCGCTTGCGGACGCCATTCCCCGGAAGGACGGAAAGCTGCCCTTTTCAAAGCGCATTTTCGATAACAGCAAGGTTTCCGACCACCATGCCATCATCCCGACCCCCCAGACCGCGAAGCTGGAGGCGATGCCGCCGGACGCGGCGAAGGTTTTTGATCTGATCGCCCGCAGGACCGTGGCGGCCTTTTATCCGCCGTTTTGCTACGACGCCGTCAGAGCTGTTTTGGAGGCTGAGGGAGAGCACTTTAAGGCCACGGGACGGGTTGTCACGGACGAAGGCTGGAAAGCGGTTTACAGCTTCGAACAGCAGGGCAGCACGAAAAAGAAGAGCGATAAAGATTCGGAGGAGAAGGCGCTGCCGGCGCTGAATGTGGGGGATACGCGCAAAACGGAAAAGGCGACCGTCAAAAAGGACGCGACCAAGCCGCCCGCGCCCCATACGGACGCAAGCCTTCTGTATGCGATGGAAAACGCCGGGCGCGACCTGGATGACGAAGCGCTGCGGGAGCAGATGAAGGGCTCCGGCCTTGGCACGCCTGCGACCCGCGCAGCGATGATCGAGCGGCTTTTGCAGGTCGGGTACGCAAAGCGCAGGGGCAAAGCGATCGAGGCGACGGAAAAGGGCATTCAACTCATCGCCATCGCGCCGCCTGAAATCGCCTCGCCTGAAACCACCGGGCGCTGGGAGCAGGCGCTGCAGGAAATCGCGGAAAACAAAAGGGACACCGAGCGCTTTATGCAGGGCATAAGGAAACTGAGTGCGTTTCTGGTTACCTATGCGCTCACCACCGATAAAGAAGCGCATTTTGCGCCGGAGGAGCGCAAAAAAAGCGCGGGCCACGCAAAGAGCGTCAAACTGATCGACGCTGTGTGCCCGCTGTGCAAGAAAAGCGTTCAGGAAACGGAAAAGGCGTTCGGCTGCTCCGACTGGAAAAACGGCTGCCGCTTTACCCTCTGGAAGGACTGCCTAAAACGCGGCGGCGGCCCCGAACTGAACCGGAAGATCTGCGAACGCCTTCTGAAGGAAGGAAGCCTTCACGGGTCCACGGGAACCATTTCGCTGCATGACCAGACCATATCGTTTACGCCGAACGGGCAGGAAACCCCCGCGGTGTCCCTTTCCGTTCAGTATGAAAAAAAGGCGCGGTAATAGCGATCACTCGCTGTCCCGCTCGATTTCCTCAAGCTCTTTTTCGCTCTTCAATTCCCAGTGCAAAAGCACGGTCAGCACGACGTGGAACGCGATGGTGCAGCCGAGGATCCCGATGTTCTGCCAGGTGTTCCTTGCGACCAGCGTGTGCAGCACCTCGCCGCCGAGCATGAATTGCAGCGCCAGGCTGGTGCCGGCGGCAAGCCGTCTTTTGATGGCCTTGTCTTTTTTGAAATAGCTCATGACGCCCCTGACCGTGGTAATGACCAGCACGAGCACCCCGAAGAGCTCCGAGAGGATGCTTGAGAATTCGGCGCAGTAGCGGACGATGGACGTTAAGATCTCAGATACGTTTTCCATGCATTTGCCTCCGAAAAGGATGAGGATAATATACTATACCATTGTCAGGGCGCTTTCGTAAAGAAAAAAAGAAGCCGTCCGGCTTCGATGCGCTCAGGCTCTTGCCCGCTTTTGCGCTTTTGCTGTAGGAAAATCGACGCCGTTTGCGACCTGCTCGACCATTTCCGTCAGGTTTTTGAGCGCTGTCAGATAGCCCTTGGAATTGTCCAGCCTCAGATCGCGGGCGGCCTTGTAAAAGCCGATCTGCCGGTTGTATTCGACGATCACGTCCTCGTGCGATTCCGCGTTTGGCGCGGGGTTGTTTTCTGTCCGGATATCGGAAAGAATCTGATCCAGCGGCCTGTCGACATGGATAATAATCCCGTGATTCTTCATCAGGGTCACGTTGATGTTGTCGTTGCAGATTCCGCCGCCGGTGGAAATGACGGTGGGATCCTGCCCGACCAGCTCCATGAGCACGCCGGTTTCCGCGTTTCTGAAGATCGGCTCGCCCAGTACCTGATACACCGCGTTCACAGACGGCATGCCGAGCATTTCGCATACGCGCTGGTCAGTATCCAGAAAGCGAAGGTTCATATTCTGCGCCAGACGACGCCCCAGACTGGATTTTCCGGCCCCAGCCATGCCGATGATAAAAATATGCACTTTCAGCATGGATGAAACCCCCAGACAAATCAGGCCCAAAAAGAGAAGAAACACCACTTCCAGTTACTGAAAGTATACCATAGTTTTTTTGCATATGCAAGACCAAAAACGCCAAAATAGGCGAAAAATCGCGGAATTACGCACCTTTTTGGGTATACAACCCCGCTTTTCAGATTATGCAATTTGAACTTTTCATTCACGGCGATCTGTGTTATAATGCAGGCAACAAATCAGAAGGAGGTTTTTCCTATGCCACTTGTTACCAGCACTGAAATGTTTAAAAAAGCCTATGAGGGCGGTTACGCCATCGGCGCGTTCAATGTGAACAACATGGAAATCGTGCAGGGCATCACGGAAGCTGCCAAAATGGAGAATGCCCCTGTGATCCTGCAGGTGAGCAAGGGCGCCCGCGCCTACGCCAATCATACCTACCTGGTCAATATGGTGATGGCCGCCGTGAAGGAAACCGACCTGCCCATCGTTCTGCACCTGGACCACGGCCCCGATTTTGAAACCTGCAAGAACTGCATTGACGGCGGATTCACCTCTGTCATGATTGATAAAAGCGGCCTGCCCTTTGAAGAAAACATCAAGGAAACCCGCCGCGTCGTCGAATACGCGCACGATCACGGCGTCGTCGTCGAGGCCGAGCTGGGCACCCTGGCCGGCGTCGAGGACGAAGTAAAGGTTTCTGCCGAGAATTCCTCCTACACCCGTCCTGAAGAAGTGGAAGAA
>CAMOIA010000079.1 GCA_946615785.1 uncultured Clostridia bacterium | reverse complement strand
CCGGAACGCGTGGCCAAGAACCGCAAGCAGCTCGTGAAGGAAACCTTCATCGATTACGACGACGACACCGTACGCGGCGGTAAGCGCGGCAAGGCCAAGAAGCCTTCCGCCCAGCAGATGATGGCGCCGATCAAGATCGAAAAAGCGTACATGACCGCGGAAACGATCACCGTGAAGGACCTGACCGAGCGGATCGGCAAGCCCGCGGGCGAAATCCTGAAAAAGCTCCTGATGCTCGGCATCGTTTCCAACATCAACAGCGAGCTTGATTTCGACACCGCGTCCCTTGTGTGCAGCGAATTTGAAGTGACGCTTGAAAAGAAGCTTGACAAGACGGCGGAAGACGTCCTGACCGAGACCCGCGTCGAGGACAAGGACGAGGATCTGCAGCCAAGACCCCCCGTCATTACCATCATGGGCCACGTTGACCACGGCAAAACCAGTTTGCTCGACTATATCCGCAAATCCCACGTCACCGCGGGCGAGGCGGGCGGCATTACCCAGCACATCGGCGCGTATACCGTCGACCTGGACGGCAGGGTGATCACCTTCCTTGATACCCCCGGACACGAGGCCTTTACCGCCATGCGTATGCGCGGCGCGCAGGCCACGGATATCGCCGTCCTCGTCGTCGCGGCTGACGACGGCGTGATGCCCCAGACTGTCGAGGCCATCAACCACGCCAAGGCAGCCGGCGTTCCGATCGTCGTGGCGATCAACAAGATGGACAAGCCCGGCGCGGATCCCGAGCGGGTGAAGGAAGCCCTGACCAAATACGATCTGGTGCCCGAGGAATGGGGCGGCGAAACGATTATGGCGCCTGTCAGCGCCGTGACCGGAAGCGGTGTGGACGAGCTGCTTGAGCTCATCTTGCTGCAAGCGGATATGCTCCAGCTTAAGGCGAACCCGAACCGGATGGCAAACGGCGTCATCATCGAAGCCAAGCTCGACAAGGCCAAAGGCCCGCTTGCGACGGTTCTGCTCAAGAACGGCACGCTCCACGTCGGCGACAGCATCGTGGCCGGCCTTGCCAGTGGCCGCGTGCGCGCCATGACCAACGACCGCGGCGAGCGCGTGCAGAGTGCCGGGCCGAGCATGCCTGTTGAAATTTCCGGCTTTGACGATGTGCCCTCCGCGGGCGACGAAATGATCGCCGTGGAAGACGATAAGCTGACCCGTCAGGTGGTGGACGAGCGCAAGGAAAAACTGAAGGCCGCCCGCACCGCGACGAGCAAGGTCAACCTGGACAATCTGTTTGCCGGCATCAACGAAGGCAAGACCCAGACCCTGAACATCATCATCAAAGCGGACGTGCAGGGCAGCGTGGAAGCTGTGAAGCAGGCCATGGAGAAGCTGAGCAGCGACAAGGTGAAGATTCATATCCTGCATTCCGCCGTGGGCGCGGTCACCCTGGACGACGTGAACCTGGCTTCCGCCTTCGGCGCGATCATCATCGGCTTCAACATCCGCCCGGACGCCCAGGCGAAGGAAGCCGCGGAAAAGCAGGACGTGGAAATCCGCCTCTACAGGATCATCTATCAGGCCATCGAAGATATCGAGAAGGCCATGAAGGGCATGCTGGAGCCGGTTCTGAAAGAAACCATCCTCGGCCATGCCGAAGTGCGCAACACCTTCCGCATCACCGGCGTCGGTACGGTTGCCGGTTCCTATGTGACGGACGGAAAGCTGCAGCGCAACGCCTCTGTGCGGCTTTTGCGCGACAACGTTGTCATTTTTGAAGGCAAGCTTTCGTCCCTTCGCAGGTTCAAGGACGACGTGCGGGAAGCCGCGCAGGGCTACGAATGCGGCGTCGGCCTGGAAGGCTACAATGATATCAAGAACGGCGATATCATTGAATGCTTCGTGATGGAAGAGGTCAAAGACGACTAAATCAATGGCGCATTCCCGTATGAGCATGGGAATGCGCCTCGTGTATGCAGGACGGAAAGGAAAAACATGTCAGGTTTTCGCATCGATCGAATTTCAGAAGAAGTACGGCACGGGATCGACAGCATCATCCGCGAGATGAAGGATCCCAGGATCAGCGGCATGTATTCAGTGACACATGCCGATGTAACACGGGATCTTCGGTACGCGAAGGTGTATATCAGCGTGCTGGAGGAGGACAGGGCGGACGAACTGGTGCGCACGCTGAAAAACGCTTCCGGCTTTATCCGCCGCGAGCTCGGCAGACGCGTGCAGCTCAGGTATACGCCGGAATTGCTTTTCTACCGCGACGACAACATCGCTTACGGTTCCCATATCAATGAGATCCTGAAACGGGTGCAGGCTGAGGAGAAAAGTGAGACAGACGGAGAAGATCAGGAATAACCGGCTCGTTCAGGCGATTCAGAGGGCCGCTTCCGTGCTCCTTGTCGCGCATATCGCGCCTGACGGGGACGCCGTCGGCAGCCTGCTCGCCTGCGGGCGGGTATTTTCCTCCCTTGGCAAGCAGGTCACGATGGCGCTTGCGGATCCGGTGCCGGAAAAGTACAGTTTTCTTCCGGGGGCGGACGCGGTCGTGGATGCGCCTTCGCTTTCCGGCAGGCGCTTTGACCTGGGGCTTGCACTTGACTGCGGGGACGCGGGGCGCATGGGCGGGTGCGCGGATGCCTATTTTGCCTGTGACGTAACGGCCCAGCTGGATCATCACGCGACGAATCCGGGCTTTGCCGTGCACAACGAGGTGGACGGGCGCGCTTCCTCCACCGGCTGCATCCTCTGGCGGCTGATGGGCGCGCTTCATGTGGAGGCGGACGCGGAGACGGCGCTGTGCATCTACTGCGCCATTTCGACGGATACCGGCAATTTCTGCTTTCCGAGCACCGACGAGGAAACGCTTCTTTGCGCAAGCGAAATGCGCGCAGCCGGGTTCGACCTGGGCATGGCCGCAAGGCGCATTCACCTGATCCGCGAAACGGCGCATGTTCGCCTGCTGGGCCGGGCGCTTGCGACCCTTCGGTTTTTCGCGGGGGGCAGCTGCACTTCCATGCGCCTGAACGCGGCGGATTACGCCGCCGCCGGGGCGGGAAACGAACACTGCGACGGAATCGTCAACTACGGGATCAACCTGCCCGGCGTCAAAATGGCTTATCTCCTGGACGAGCGGCCGGAGGGGATCGTCAAGGTGTCCTTCCGGGCGGTCAGGCCCTATGACGTGGCGTCCATCGCGTCGGCGCTCGGCGGCGGCGGACACCGCCTTGCGGCGGGCCTGAGGACGGCGGGGGACGCGGAAGCGGTCGCCGCTGCAATTGAAAGGGCCATGGCGGCGCAGATCGGGGAAGCAATGGCATGAACGGTTATTTGAATGTGCTCAAGCCCCCGGGAGTATCCAGCGCCGGCATCGTCAACGAAATCAAGGTGCTGACGGGGGAACGTGTCGGGCACGCGGGAACGCTGGATCCGGAAGCGGCCGGCATTCTGCCGGTGATGGTCGGCCGGGCGACGAGACTGCTTTCATACTTTGGCGGCGGCGACAAGGAATATGTCGCAGAAGTCGCCTTTACCGGCAGCACAGACACCCAGGACGCGCAGGGCACGCTCTGCGAGGCAGGGCGCGGCATGCCGGAGCCTGCGGCGGTCCAGGCGGCGATTCCCGCCTTCGTCGGCGACATTTTGCAGTCTCCGCCCGCCTACAGCGCGCTGAAGCGGGACGGCGTACCGCTCTATAAGCTCGCAAGGCGCGGGGATCAGGTCGAAACGAAGGCAAGGCCTGTCCGGATCGACCGGATCGATCTTCTGTCTTTCCGGGAGGATTCGTGCCTGATCCGGGTGCAATGCGGCGGCGGAACGTATATCCGCACGCTCTGCCATGACCTTGGCGTCAGGCTTTCCTGTCCCGCGCACATGCGTTTTCTGCTCAGAACCCGCGTCGGCGCCTTTTCCCTTGACGGAGCGCTGACGATGGAGGAGGTGCGCGGAGCGCACGCGGAAGGCACGCTTTCAGAGCGCCTCCTGCCGTGTGATTTTCCGCTGCAGCACCATCCCCGTCTTACCGTGCCGTCTTCCTTTCAGAAGCAGGCCGAAAACGGCGTCGCCATTCCAGCGGCTTTTTATGAAGGCCTGCGGGAAGGGGAATGCTACCGCGTTTACGATCAGAAGGGGTTCCTCGGCATGGCGATTTTGCGGGAAAACGCGCTCAGATTCAGCGTGATTTCAAGGGGAAACGGGGATTAAGGTTTATGCTCGAGACGCTTTATCAGGACGCGCTTCTGCTTTCGTTCTCATCGGCGGGACTGATGCTGGGGAAGAACACGACGCGCGAATGCATGAAGGACGACGACATGCGCCTCTTCCTCGGCAACACGTTGCTTTATGAGATCATGCCTGCAAGCCACGCGGAAAAAAACGCGGCGGAAAGCGCGGCGGGCGCGGTCTGTTCCGCGCTGGAAAACGCGGGAGGCGGCCTGCCATTGATCGGCTGCCAGCAAAGGCTGTTCGACGAAAAGGAAAGCCTGCTTTCCCTGATCGAAGCGTATGCGGACGACAACGGCTATCCGCCGAGCGGTCTTTGCTTTGGCTTTGGATGTCTTATCATGCTGCTTGCCGGCGCAAGGCGCGCAAAAAACGGCGGGTATGAAATCATCCGCGGGGAAGAAACGGTTTCGCTTCCGGTTTCGGAAGATATCCTGCGCGCGTTTTCGCGCTATGCCTGCGACATGTCCGCGGAAAGCCTCAGCTACGCCGTGCTTTCGGATGTGGAGCTGTGGGGACGGGATCTGAGGGAAATTGAAGGCCTGCAGGAGAAAATGGAGACGGTTCTGCGCGATCTGCAGCTGCTTGGCGTGCACGACGTGATGGTGCGCGCGGGCAGGGACGCGAAATTCGCCTCCGGTCTATAGGAGAAACGTATGCGCAGGGATCTGGATGAAGAGATGACGCGGCAGGAGCGGGAGTACGAACGGCTGGAAAGGGAAAACCGGAGCCGCATTATTCACGGCGCGGGGGATTTCATCGGCGTGGTCGTCGGCGTCGTGTGCATCCTGGCGCTGGTTCTGCTTTTGATCAGCCTGATCAACTGGCTCAAGGGCGACATCAAAGCCGGCCTTTCGCTCTTTATGCAGTGAGCTTTGCATGACGGCGTGGAGGGAACTTCATGGAGCTTTCATGGGATGAGGTGCTTGACGAGATCGAATCGTGCCGGCGCTGCGCCCTTTGTGAAAACATTCACCGAAAAGTGCCGGGCCAGGGAAACCGGAACGCGGATCTGATGTTCATCGGGGAAGGACCCGGCGGGGACGAAGATCTTCAGGGCCTGGCGTTCGTCGGCGCCGCGGGGAAGCTTCTGACCAGAATGATCGGCGCCATGGGGCTTTCCCGGGAGGATGTGTACATCTGCAACGTGGTCAAATGCAGGCCGCCCGGGAACCGGACGCCGCTTCCGGAGGAAATGGCCGCCTGCATCCCGTTTTTGCGCAGACAGTTTTTGCTGGTCAGGCCCAGGGTGATCGTGCTGCTGGGGGCGACGGCCGGCAAGGCGATCCTGGACCCGCGGTTTTCCGTCACGCGCGACCGCGGAAAATGGGTGGAGCGGAAGGGTTTCTGGTTCATGCCCACGTTTCATCCGGCCGCGCTCCTGCGGGATCCGGCGAAAAAACGTGACACCTGGCATGACCTGCAGGCGGTCATGGAAAAACTGAAGGAACTTGCCTGACCCAAGGCGACAGGGATCTGAAGGGATCTTTGCGCCGAACCATGATTCTGATAACAATACGAGGAGGAAATGCATATGGACATCCGCTATTCCTGTAACCAGAGGGACTTCAAACGCTACACCACCGAGGAAACGCGGCGCGAATTCCTGATCGAAAATCTTTTCGTTCCGGACACGGTCAGCGCGACCTACAGCCATGTGGACCGCATGGTGACCCTTGGCGTCATGCCGGTGAAGGAAACCGTTTCCATCGACAAGGGGATCGACATCTGGCATAATTTCGGCACCCACTATTTCCTGGAGCGCCGGGAACTGGGCATGTTCAACGTGGGCGGCAACGGCACGGTCTATGTCGACGGCAAAGCCTACGAGCTTGGCTATAAGGACTGCCTGTACGTGACCATGGGCGCGAAGGAAGTGCTGTTTTCTTCCGCGGACAGCGAAACGCCCGCGAAATTCTATATGGTTTCCGCGCCGGCGCATACGTCCTATGAGACCCGGCTGATCCGCATCGCGGACGCGGCTAAGCGCCCCTGCGGCGACGCCGCCACCAGCAACAAGCGCGTGATCAACCAGTTCATTCATCCGGACGTGCTCAAGACCTGCCAGCTTTCCATGGGCATGACTGTGCTGGACAGCGGTTCCGTCTGGAACACCATGCCTGCGCACACGCATGAGCGCCGCATGGAAATCTACTTCTATTTTGAGGTGCCGAAGGATAACGTGGTCTTCCACATGATGGGCGAAGGCCAGGAGACCCGCCACATCGTCATGCAGTCCGAGCAGGCGGTCATTTCTCCCTCCTGGAGCATCCACGCCGGCGCCGGCACCAGCAATTACACCTTCATTTGGGCCATGGGCGGTGAAAATCAGGCCTTTGATGATATGGATACCATTCCCACCACCGAACTGAGATAATCGATGAGGAGGAGACAGTAATGAACATGAAGGATTTCAGCCTTGAAGGCAAAGTGGCATGGATCACCGGCGCATCCTACGGAATCGGCTTTGCGATCGCGGAAGCGTTCCACGCGGCGGGCGCGACCATCGTTTTTAACGATATCAACGAGGAACTGGTCGAAAAGGGCATGAAGGCGTATGCCGAAAAGGGCATCAGCGCGCACGGCTATGTCTGCGACGTCACCAACGAGGACGCCGTGAACGACGTGGTCACCCGGATCGAGCATGAAGTCGGCGTGGTGGACATTCTGGTGAACAATGCCGGCATCATCCGCCGGATCCCCATGATCGAAATGTCCGCCGCCGAATTCCGCAAGGTGATCGACGTGGACCTGAACGCCCCCTTCATCTGCGCCAAGGCCGTGATCCCCTCCATGATCAGGAAGGGCCACGGCAAGATCATCAACATCTGCTCCATGATGAGCGAGCTCGGCCGTGAAACGGTCAGCGCGTACGCGGCGGCCAAGGGCGGTCTGAAGATGCTCACCAGGAACATCTGCTCTGAATACGGCGGCGCGAACATCCAGTGCAACGGCATCGGCCCCGGTTACATCGCCACCCCGCAGACCGCGCCGCTGCGCGAGCGCCAGGCAGACGGCAGCCGTCATCCGTTCGACCAGTTCATCGTTTCCAAGACCCCTGCGGGCCGCTGGGGCTCCACCGAAGACCTGCAGGGCCCGGCGGTGTTCCTGGCCTCTGACGCTTCCAACTTCGTCAACGGCCACATCCTGTATGTGGACGGCGGCATCCTGGCCTATATCGGCAAGCAGCC
>CAMOIA010000078.1 GCA_946615785.1 uncultured Clostridia bacterium | reverse complement strand
GCTGATCACGCAGAAGGTAAGTACCGCGCCTCTGCCGTCCGGCGAGGCCAGCACGATATCGCCGTTTGCGGCTGGATCGCAGCTCCAGGAGGCCGGATAGCGGAAGGCGTAGATTTCGTCCCGGTATTCGTCGGTTTCCTCAGCCAGAGCGAAAGGGAGCGACGTCAGGTATGCGAAAAGGATCAGAATGCCAAACACTCTTTTCATGTGAATGTCTCCCTGTTTTTGAATCCATCTGTTCGTTTTTTGCTGGTTCTATCATGCCAAAAAACACAATCAAAAAGGTGGGCAGCCTGCCCACCTTAAAAAGATTGGTAAAGATCGGTGCTTTTATTTCAGCGCATCCCCAAGCGCCTGAAGGGCACGGGGCACGTCGAAATACCCTGCGTTCTCGCCGCTGCCAAGCTTCATGGACGCTGGCGGCTGGTTGGTAATGACAGTCTGATCCCAAAGAACCTGCCCGTTTCGCCAGTCGATCACCGCAAGGCGCGTTTCACAGCTGTAGGCGATGAAGGAGCCGCCGTATTTTCCCGTTTCCCGAAGCACGGGATAAACGATCGCCACAGCGTCCGCCGCCTCCAGGCTGCCTGCCAGATGCCCGGAAAGGGGGCCCGCAAAATCGTTATCGGTTTTCCGGTCAGTGCTGACAGCCCTGAGGCGCCCATACCGGTCGACCACCGCCGCAACCATCCGCTCCGGGCGCACTTCCTCCTGCCAGGGAACGTCCTGCCCGAGCAGGCCGTACAGGTTCATGATGGTCCGGTCGTTCGCAGCCTGGCGCAATTCTTCCAGTTTCTCATCGCCAAGGCCTTCCGTCAGGTCATATTTTTCCGCAGGCACGCCGTTGACCTGAAGATCCTGCGCGGCCATCCGCTCCGCCGCAAGCCACACCCTGAAATCAGGATCGTCGGTTGGAACATCGCCAAAGCTCAGGGAAACGCGCAGCTCCTTCAGGGGCGGAATCACCTGGACCGGACGCTCGTTCTGCTCCACCAGATCCCGTCCCGCATAGGGCGCAAGCAGCAGCAGCGTCATTTCCTCAAGCGCCGGAAAAGCCGCAGTCATGCCATCCGGAAACACGGCATTTTTGCACAGCGTCAGCTTTTTTGCATTTGGAAACACCGGCAGGGCGTTCAGAACCCGGTTGAAGAGACCCAGTTCCTTCACACACGCGGCATCATAGCTTTCACCCACCTGCGCCGAGGTGAACAGGCGCAGGGAAGCGAACGAAACCCGCTTCAAAAGAGGCGCAAGATCATAAAAGACGCCTGTCTGGTCGATGCTGTCCTCCACATACAGCGTCACATCCTGCCCGGCAAATGCGCTTTCGTACCCTGACCACAGGCGCTCGGGATCCCCCTTGTGATAAAAGGACATCACATAGGCTCCGCTTTCGGTTTGAAAGGCAGCAAGATCCCTGTTTTCGTCAATCAGGGGAACCGAAAGGACTGGACTGTCCGCCCCAAGCCGCACCTGCAGATCGCCTGATGTCTGCCCGGTTTTGAACACGATGTCAAAAAACTCCGTTTCCCATTCCGGCGTGCCGTAGACGTATTCGCCCAGCACCATGATCCCATACGCCGCGACGTCCTTTCCCCCATCCGCGCCTGGCAGCACAAATTCCTGCATGCTCCGGGTCAGCGCCGACAGGGGAATTGCGCCGCAGCTGACCCGAACATGGACAAAACTGTTGTAGGAAAGCGCGTAATACCGGGGCGTCAGGGCATGGCCCTGCCAGGTGACTGAAGGAAGATCCTCCGACAGCGCCGACAGGCACAGGGCAGACAGCACCAGGCACAAAAGCGCGCACATGATCCATTTCCGCATGGTCTATTCCTCCTGCTGATGGGTTGTCAGTTTTCCCGCACACTGATTTCGACGTCCGTTCCTTCAAACAGCGCCGATACCGCCTCAAACTGTTCCGGCATCACTTCCACCCTTTCAAGCGCCGTCAGGGCCTTCAGCCCCGAAAGGTCTTTAATGCTTCCGTGCTGCAGATAAACCACCTGCAGCTTTGGCATCCGCTGTGCAATGCCGTCCACATTTTTCATGTTCAGCCACATCAGATTTATGCTGCGCAGATTTGGATGAAAGCCTATTTTCCCAAGGTCCGTCAGATCGTTGAGCCCGATGTCCAGCGTCTCAAGCCATGGGCAGTTTTCAAACGCCGTCACGTCGTTCACACCGCAGTCGAACAAGCCGACATACCTGAGCCTTGCAAGGCTGGCGATGGGCTGCACGCCGGAAACGCGGCAGTGCTTGATTTCAACCGTATTCAGGTGATTCAGCCAGGCGATGCCGCTCACATCCAGATACCCCTGGCGCACAATGTAGATTCCTTCCAGATTGGGCAGCATTTTCAAATCGTCCAGGGTGCGAAGCGGCCCCTCGGCATGCTCGTCGATTTTCTGCTGCGCGTACAGACTGCGGTCGCTGTAAACTTCGCTGCCGTAAATGTAGATGTTTTTTACCTTCGCCAGCTCTTCTTCTGTCAGCGCCCCGCTTTCCTTGCCAAGCTGCGCCCGCACCGCCCGCTCGATCAGCGGTTCTGAAAAGACGGTTTTCGCAACCGGCCTGAGAACGTCGGTAAACCGCCCCAGCGCAAAGCCGCAGACCAGTGCGCACAGCAGCATCACAGCCGAGGTCAGCAGCTTTTTGACGGAAATCTGACTGTGCGGATGCAGCGCCTTGAGCAAATCCCGCTTGATTTCCAATACATGACGGTACCGCGCCTCCGGCGAAAAAGCCGTGCAGCGGTCGATGACCCTCTGGATATGGGGGTTGATCGTTACGTTGGGATTTTCTTTCGTGCTTCCCGTCATCAGATAGCGCAAAAGAACGCCCAGGGCGTAAATATCCGACCGGCTGTCCGTCTGCCCGAAGCCGTACTGCTCCGGCGGCGCGTACCCCCTGGTGCCGAAAAACACAGTGTCGCCTTCGGCGTTTTCCCGGTATGCGCGGGAAATGTCAAAATCGATCAGGGCCAGGGTTCCGTCCGCCTTCACAATGATGTTCTCGGGCTTGATGTCCCGATGGATGACAGGAGGCGAGCAGCCGTGCAGCAAGGCCAGAATATCGCAAAGCTGTCCGGTCAGGGAAACGATCTGCCCCGCCGTCAGCTTCTTTTCGCGTACATAATCGCTGAGCGGCTCGCCTTCGATGTACTCCCGCACCACACATAGGATATGGTCGTTCTGATACTGCTCGATAAAGCGGGGCAGGCCGGGGTGACGGATGCCCTGCAAAAGTTCGGGATGGGGCTTAAAAGGAAAAGCAGAGCGGTCATAGCATTTGGCCACAGCCATTTCCCCGTCCGCCTTTCTGCGCACCAGAAAGGTTTCCCGGCCGCTGTGGCTGGCCAGGCATTCCATCTGATCATACGCGTCCAGAAAATCCTGCGGATACTGGCTTTCCGCAAAAACGGACTGCATGTCCTCCACCATGCGTTTCAGTTCGTTCATTGGTCCCTTCCTCCCAGAATCGGCAGGTCCAGATCCAACAGGATGATTTCCGTATCAATCAGGCTGACACGATTGTGCAGGCAGTACATAATCACCGTATCCCGCTTGATGCGGGGGTACAGAAGGCTTTTCCGCGCGATTTTCAGCATTTCCTGCGTCTGGGCCACGTCCGCGCCCATGGCGAAGGCCAGCTGAATCACCGTATCGCGGGAAGGCCTGCGCTTCCCGCTGAAGAGCTGGTGCCCGAAGGACTTGTCCAAGTTGGCCCGGCGGATCAGCTGCTCGGGCACCTTCTGATGCTCTTTGCACCACGCGGACAGGTATTCCGAGAATGACGGATTCAGATACGCAGATTCATTGCGCTGCAAAAACTGTTCCAGGCTCCGTTCCTTAAACAGCAGCTTCAGCAGCTCATCCGTGCTGATCCGTTTTTCTTCAGCCATCTTGTTATGCTCCCTCACTCGCTTCAGGAATAGCGTATCATCGCCCGTCGCTGCAAAGGTGTGCAAGCTGCACACCTGAAAGGATTTCAGAAAGGATCTGTATGTTGTGGAAATTCGCCGTGGAAGCCTGATTTCCTGCCTTTTCGGATGCAAAGGTATTGAAGGGTTTTCTTATTCAAAAAGATAAAAAAGGCTGACGAACAGCCCGTTGTTCTTCTTGAAAGGAAAAAGCCCTGGAGCATTTCTGCTTCAAGGCTTTTTTATCTGGGTGGAGAGATTTGAACTCTCGGCCTCTTGAACCCCATTCAAGCACGCTACCAAGCTGCGCTACACCCAGATTCGCCGCCAGGCTTTCGCCCGACAACGAAAAGAATTATAGCACGCTGCTGCCGGCTTGTCAATAGATGAAAAAATGAAAATGCTTCATCCGGATCCAGCCATACCGCTCGTTTTGCAGCAGGCGCCGCTTCTCAAAACGCGTTCTTCGTGGCGGAATCCGTCTATCCAATCCGCCTGTCGGTCATGGCGGTGCTGCACGGCAGCGTGCGTTTCCCGATCACTCCGCTTTTTTCTGCAGCGCTTCGTGAATCGCGGCGGCGGCGGTTTTGCCGGCGCCCATCGCAAGGATTACCGTAGCGGCGCCGGTCACGGCGTCGCCGCCTGCATAAATGCCCTCGCGGCTGGTTTTGCCCGTGGCTTCTTCCACCACGATGCCGCCCCACTTCTGGGTTTCAAGGCCCTGCGTGGTGCTCTTGATCAGCGGGTTCGGGCTGGTGCCCAGCGCCATGATCACCACATCCGCAGGAAGGTCGAAAGCGCTGCCTTCCTTTGGAACGGGGCGGCGGCGGCCGGAAGCATCAGGCTCGCCAAGCTCCATTTCCTGGCAGGTGATCGTATCCACCCAGCCGTCTTCATTCCCGCCGATAGCCGTCGGATTGGTAAGGAACTTAAAGACGATACCCTCCTCCATGGCGTGCTCCACTTCTTCATGCCGGGCGGGCAGCTCGGCCTCGGTGCGGCGGTAGATCACGGTGACGGAGGCTCCGAGACGCCGTGCGCAGCGCGCAGCGTCCATGGCCACGTTGCCGCCCCCGACGACCGCCACGTTTTTGCCGTGCTGAATGGGAGTATCGCTCCCGGGCAGGTAGGCCTTCATCAGGTTGATGCGGGTCAGAAATTCGTTCGCGCTGTATACGCCCTTCAGGTTTTCGCCGGGAATGTTCATAAACTTGGGCAGGCCCGCGCCGCTGCCGATGAACACGGCTTCAAAGCCCTCTTCCTGCATCAGTTCGTCGATGGTGATGGTTTTGCCGACGACGACGTTGGTCTCCACCTTCACGCCCAGATCCTTCAGGCCTTCGATTTCCTTCTGCACGATGGCCTTGGGCAGACGGAACTCCGGAATGCCGTACACCAGCACGCCGCCCGCAAGGTGCAGCGCTTCAAACACCGTCACCTCATAGCCAAGGCGCGCAAGGTCGCCCGCGCAGGTAAGGCCGGACGGGCCGCTGCCGATCACCGCGACCTTGTGCCCATTGCTTTCAGGCCGGGGGGCTTTTTCCTTCACGTTTTCATTGTGCCAGTCGGCCACAAACCTTTCCAGCCGTCCGATGCCGACCGGATCGCCGTTGCGGCCGCGCACGCACTTGCCTTCGCACTGACTTTCCTGCGGGCAGACGCGCCCGCAGACCGCCGGAAGGGCGGAGGATCTGGCAATGATCTGGTAGGCCTCTTCAAAATGGCCCCCGGCGACCTGGCGAATGAATTCGGGAATCTCAATCTTGACCGGGCATCCGCTCACGCAGAAGCGCTGCTTGCAGTTGAGGCAGCGCTGCGCCTCGTCGATCGCCGTGGCGGCGTCGTAGCCCAGCGCCACCTCGCTGAAATTGCCGCTGCGCACGTCCGGCGCCTGTGAGGGCATGGGATGCTTGACTTTGCTCATGTTCGGCATGTTATCGGACCTCCTTGGCAAAAAGGCTGCACGCTTCCTCATAGGCGTGGCGCTCAAACGCTGCATAGGTTCTGCCGCGGGCAATCGCCTCGTCAAAATCGATCTCGTGCCCGTCGAATTCCGGCCCGTCCACACACGCGAAGCGCGTCTTTCCGCCCACCGTCAGCCGGCAGCCGCCGCACATGCCCGTGCCGTCGATCATGATGGGGTTCATGCTCGCGATGGTTTTGATGCCGTACTGCTTGGTCAGCCTGCAGACGAATTTCATCATGACAAGCGGACCGATGGTGATGACCTCGTCATAGGTTTCGCCGCTTTGGATCAGCTTTTCAAGCGCGTTGGTCACAAGACCCTTCTCCCCCCAGGAGCCGTCGTCGCTCATGCGGAAAAGGCGGGTGGAATGGGCGGCGAACGCGTCCTCCAGGATCACAAGGTCTTTGCTCCTGAAGCCAACGATGGCGTCCACGTGCGCGCCCTGCTCAAACAGCTTTTTCGTCACCGGGTAGGCGATGGCGCAGCCGACGCCGCCGCCGACCACAGCCACCTTTTTCAGGCCCTCGGTGTGCGTCGCGCGGCCGAGAGGGCCGACAAAATCATGCAGGCTGTCCCCTTCCCGAAGCTGATCGAGCTTCTTGGTGGTGGCGCCGACGATCTGGTAAATGATGGTGATCGTGCCCTGTTCGCGGTCAAAATCAGCCACAGTCAGGGGGATCCGCTCGCCGTTTTCATCCACCCGCAGGATCACAAACTGCCCCGGTTCGGCCTTGCGGGCGATGAGGGGCGCTTTGACGGTCATCAGGGTCACGGTCGGGTTAAGGCTTTGCTTTTTCAGGATCGTATTCACGTTCTTATCCCTGCTTTCTATTATTAGACACCGAATGGAGCATTTCAGTTCGCAGCGTCGTCGCTCTGCTTAAGCCGGTACTGCAGCTTCTGGTAAAAATCGTCTTCCACCGTTCGCACAAAGCGCATGCGCCACGGGGCTTTGGTGATGTCCACACGGTCGCCCGGGGACAGGTCGATGCTCGTCACCCCGTCGATCACGAGCTTGGCGTAGGTTTCCCCGACGATCATCCGGTTTTCGTCCGTCTGGATCGACACCCGGCTTTCCCCCGTCACCACAAGGGGCATGCATACCGTGTACTGCGGACAGATGGGCGTAATGACCAATTCGTTAGCCTCCGGCAGCAGGATCGGCCCGCCCGCGGAAAGGTTATAGGCCGTCGAGCCCGTCGGGCTCGAGACCAGAATGCCGTCCCCCCGGAAGGAAAGAATGTGTTTTCCATCCACCGCGAAGGAAATGTGCACGCCGTGCAGGTTTTCCGTGCGGTGGATGCAGCATTCGTTCAGCGCGAAAAAGCGTTCCTTTCGGCTGCCGCCTGTGTAAATGCCGCTGAGCATCAGCCGTTCCTCGACATGGCTTTCCCCGCGCAGGATCACGGGCAGACGGTCGAGCGCTTCCTCGGCGCCGCAGTCCGTCAGATACCCGACGTGTCCCGCGTTGACAGCCCAGATGGGCAGGCGGTTTTTGTTTTCGCGCACCGC
>CAMOIA010000077.1 GCA_946615785.1 uncultured Clostridia bacterium | reverse complement strand
CTTGGCAGCGAAAAGAAACTGACGCAGCTGATTGAAAAAGAAATGCGCGAAATCGCCGAGAAATACGGTGACGCGCGGCGCACCACCCTGGAGAAGGACGAAAGTGAGCCTGTTGAAGAAGAAGTGCCGGAAATCATTCCCGAGGACGCGGTCGTCACCTTCACCCGGGGCGGTCGTCTGCGCAGGCTGGCCCCGCGCACCTTTGAAAAGCTAGAGCTTCCGGAGCAGGCGGAGGATTATCTCAAATACACCTTCCGCACGCAGACGGACCATCAGCTGCTTGTGTTTACGGATGCGGGCAACTGCTTCCAGCTGGGCGTCGGCGATCTGGAGGAAACCACGCGCCCGAAGGATCGCGGCCTTGGTTTGAGCGGCATCTTCAAGGGGCTTGCGCGGGACGAAAGCTGCGTTTCCATGCTGGACGTCGCTCCCGGCGCGCTCAGCGCCATGGACGATCTGTGCTTCGTCACGCGGGGCGGGCTCATCAAACGGACGTCGGCGTCTGAATTTGCCATCCGCCGGAAGACCTTCGCGGCCATCGGCCTGAAGGGGGAGGACCGGCTTTTGTCCGTCTTCCCGTGCGCGGAAGGGGAAGAAATCCTGCTGGTCACACGCAGGGGCCAGGCCATCCGCTTCGACCTTGCCGAGGTGCCCTCCACCGGGCGCGTGGCGGCGGGCGTGCGCGGCATCCGCCTGGACGAGGGGGACGAGGTGATCCTTGCCGCGGCCTTTGACAACAGCGCGCAGCTGCTCCTTGTGACGGACCGCGGCTACGCCAAGCGCGTGATCGGTTCGCTTGTGGACCATCAGGCGCGGGCGGGCAAGGGCGCAAAATGCATCACCCTTGCCAAGGATGGGCTGAACGGCACCAAAGTGGCGGCGGCGGGCGTCGTCAGGTCGCTCAGCGGCATGACCATCGTTCAGGCCTCCGGCCATCTCACGCCCATGACCACGGGCGAACTGCCTGTCAGCGCCATGAACGATAAGGGCAAGCCCGTCGTGCTGGCCCTCGCGCTGGACCCTGTTGTCGATTTGATTCTGTAAAGCACCATACGGAGGTTTTTCATGGACGATCGTCTTTCCAGTATCCGCAATTTCTGCATCATCGCTCATATCGATCACGGCAAATCCACATTGGCTGACCGTATCCTTGAAAAAACAGGCGTCTTTGAGCAGCGGCAGATGGTGGACCAGATCCTGGACAACATGGACCTGGAGCGGGAGAGGGGCATCACCATCAAATCCAAGGCCGTCAATATGCGTTATCAGGCAAAGGACGGAAAAACCTATGACCTGAACCTGATCGACACGCCCGGACACGTGGATTTTTCCTATGAGGTGTCCCGGGCGCTGGCGGCCTGCGAAGGGGCGCTGCTGGTCGTGGACGCGACGCAGGGCGTGGAAGCACAGACCCTCGCCAATACCTATATGGCGCTCGACCATGACCTTGAGATCGTGCCGGTGATCAATAAAATCGACCTGCCCAGCGCGCAGGTGGAGGAAACGAGGCAGGATATTGAGGACGAAATCGGCCTGGACGCTTCGGACGCGCCTGCCGTTTCGGCCAAGCAGGGCATCGGCATCGAGGAGGTGCTCGAGGCGGTCGTGAACCGCATCCCGGCGCCCAAGGGCGATGCGGACAAGCCGCTCCGTGCCCTGGTGTTTGATGCGAAATACGACAATTACCGCGGCGCCATCTGCTATGTGCGGGTGATGGAGGGACGCGCCTATCCCGGCATGAAGATGCGGCTGATGCAGTCCGGCGCGGAATTTGACGTGGTGGAGGTGGGGGTGTTCAGCCCTTCCTTCCGGCCTAAGGACGAGCTCCTTCCGGGTGAGGTCGGGTACATCAGCGCCTCCATCAAGGACGTTCGCGACACGCGCGTCGGCGACACGGTGACGGACGCCGCACGGCCCGCTTCTCAGGCCCTTCCCGGCTATAAGGAGATCCAGCCCGTGGTTTTCTGCGGCATCTATCCCGCCGACGGCGCGGATTATGATAACCTGAAAGAGGCGCTTGAAAAGCTGCGCATGAACGACGCCAGCCTCACCTTCGAGCCGGAAACCAGCGCCGCGCTCGGCTACGGCTTCCGCTGCGGCTTCCTGGGCCTTTTGCATATGGAAATCATTCAGGAAAGGCTGGAGCGCGAATTCGATCTGGACCTGATCACAACAGCCCCGTCGGTCATTTACGAACTGCAGAAAACGGACGGCACCGAGATGAAGCTGGACAACCCGTCGAACCTGCCGCCGGTCACCGAGATCGCGCTCATGCGCGAACCCTATGTGCGCACCACCATCTACACCCCGCAGGAGAGCGTGGGCACGCTCATGGACCTGTGCAAATCCAAGCGCGGCGAATTTGTGGATATGCAGTACGAGGGCAAGCGCGTAAGGCTTGAGTTTGATATGCCGCTCAACGAGATCATTTTCGATTTCTTTGACCAGCTCAAATCCCGTTCCCGCGGCTATGCAAGCTATGATTATGAGCTGACCGGCTACCGCGAAAGCGATCTGGTCAAGATGGATATTCTGCTAAACGGCGAGCTTTGCGACGCGTTCACCATGATCGTTTTCCGCGACAACGCGTACGCGCGCGGAAGGGCCCTGTGCGAAAAGCTGAAGGAGGTCATTCCGCTCCAGCAGTTTGAAATCCCCGTCCAGGCGGCCATCGGCGGGAAAATCATCGCCCGCGAAACCGTCAAGGCCATGCGCAAGGATGTGCTGGCCAAGTGCTACGGCGGCGATATCACCCGCAAGAAAAAGCTGCTGGAAAAGCAGAAAGAGGGAAAGAAGCGCATGCGCCAGTTCGGCACGGTGGAGCTGCCCGGCGAGGCGTTCATGGCAGTTTTGCGAATGAGCGACGACTGACGGCGGAAAGCCGGACCGGCCTGATTCCGAAAGGGGGATTCCGATTTGAATGTAGTGGATTATATCATCATCGGCATTCTGGCTCTGAGTGTCATCTATGGAATTTACCGCGGTTTTCTGCAGACCCTGCTTTCCGTGGCGAGCTTTTTCCTGGCGGTGTTTCTCGCCTTCCAGTTTGGCCCCACGCTGTCTGGCTTTCTGCGGGAAAAAACGGGTCTTTCCACCACGCTCAAAACGTATACGGATACGGTGGCCCGCGTCGGTGACGCCGAGCTTTCAAACCGCACGGTCCTGGGGCTTGATCCGGCCGCGATCGAGCGGGTGATGGATTCCGTCCGTTTGCCCGAAGCGGTCAAATCCGTCGTGCGCAAGGCGCTTGAAAGCGACAGTTACCGCACCGACGGCCTTGACACGGTGAACGAATACGTGCAGCGCACGGTTGTGGATACGGTGCTGGATATCCTGTGCTATCTTATCTGTTTTGCGGCGGCGTCCATTTTGCTGGGAATCATTGTCAGCCTGATCAAGCATGTGTTCCGCTTCCCCGTGCTGCGGGCGATGGACGGACTTGCGGGCGGCGTGTTCGGGCTGATCCGCGGCGCTGTGATCGTATACGCGCTGTTTCTGCTGGTGCCGCTGATGGAAACCATGCTGCCGGATCAGGGAATTCAGGCGCTCGTTGACGCGAGCCGCCTTGCGTCAGTTTTTCAGAATGACGGTTTCTTCATCCGCGTTGTCAACAGCCTGTGACTTTTCGGAAGGAGTGATCCCATGCAGGCAAGAACCTATCAATGCCCTTGCTGCGGTTCCACCTTGGCCTATGACGGCCGCTCCGCGCAGATGAAATGCGCTTCCTGCGGCAACAATTATCCGGTGGAGACGCTGGATGAATACGCGCAGAATACAATGGTGCGCGATACGCCGCCTGAAGAGATCGTCTGGGAGCGGCCGAGCTATGGCGCTGCGGACACCGATACGAGCCATCTTCGCGCCTTCCATTGCCAGAGCTGCGGTGCGGAAATGGTGGTGAGCGACACCAGGGCCGCCGATTTCTGCCCCTACTGCGGCAATCCGGCGATCATGCCGGGCGTGCTGGAGGGTGCTATCCGCCCAAGCGCCGTGATTCCCTTCGTGAAAACCAAGGAAGACGCCAAAGCCGCCTTCCGCGCGCTGTGCGCGAAACACAAGCTCCTGCCCCGCAATTACGCGAGCGATACGGTGGTGGAGAAAATCACGGGCATTTATGTGCCCTTCTGGCTCTTTGACTGCGATACCGAGGCGGACGTCACCTACAAAGCCACTCGCGTCACGACCCACCGGCAGGGAAACTACGAGGTGATCAATACCGCGCACTACAGCGTGCGGCGCGGGGGCAGCTTTGCCTTTCAGGACGTGCCCGTCAATTCGTCCACCAAAATAGACGACACGCTGATGGAAGCGGTAGAGCCCTTTGAGACGGGCAGCCTTGTGGCCTATACGCCGGCCTACCTTTCCGGCTTCCAGGCGGAACGGTACGACCAGGGCGTGGAAAGCTGCCAGAAGCGGGCCGGTCAGCGCATCCGGGAAAGCGTCGTGCGCGCCTGCAGGGAAAGCGTGGCGGGGTACACGTCGGTCACGCCCGTGAACACGCAGGTCCTGATGAACCGCTCGCAAAGCCGCAACGTGCTCATGCCCGTGTGGCTGCTCAACACCAGCTACCGCGGCAAGAAGTATGTTTTCGCCATGAACGGACAGACGGGGCAGATCAAGGGCGATTTGCCGATGGACCCCGGAAAGGCGTTCCGATTCAGTCTGCTGTTGTTCCTGATCCTCACGGGGTGCGGCTTTGCCCTTTTCTACCTGCTGATGACGATGGGGGTGCTCGCATGAAGAAAAAGATCGGCATCCTGTTTGTGATCCTGCTGCTCCTGTTTTCCCTGCCGGCGCAGGCGCTTGACCTTGTGACGGACAGGACTGGGCGGTATCTGAGCCGCGGCGAAGTCGCGGAGCTGACGGCAAAGAGCCAAGCGATTTTTGAAAACCACGGCATCAGGGCGGTCTATCTGATCACCGAATCCCTGGGAGAGAACCTTTCCCGCATGAAATACTATGCGGCGGACGAGTACGACCAGGCCTTCGGCAATCACAGCGACGGGGTCATTTTTCTGGTCGCGGGCCGGAGCTATATCAGCGTGACCACGGGGCGGGGCGAGACCATCCTCACGACCGCCGTACTGAACGCCATGGAGGATGAGGCCGTTGAGTACCTTCGGGACGGCGATTACGCCGGAGCGTTTTCAAGGTATCTGGACGACCTTGAAAACGTGCTCACGCGCTATGAAAACGGCGAACGCTTCGACGAGTATACGTTCTCCCTGAAAACCCCCATGCAGCGTGCACTTGGCGCCCTGCCCGTCATCGCGGTGGTCAGCCTGCTCATTACGCTGCTGGTGCTTCTGATCCGGAGTTCGAACATGAAAACGGCAAAGAAGAAAGAAACGGCGTTTGATTACCTTTCCGATGCCAGGCTGACAAGGCGCGCCGACATTTATCTGTACACGACGACCGTGCGAAGGAAGATTGAAACGTCCTCTTCTTCCCATGGCGGCGGCGGGCACTTCAGCTCATCCGGCGGCGGACACGGTTCTTCAAGCGGCGGACACTTCTGACAGGAGACATATGATGAGATGAAAAGAAAGGTTTCTTTGTTTCTTGCGCTTCTTTTGACAGCGCTTATGGTCTTTCCCGCCGGGGCAGGCGGGCTGAGCAGCCCGGACAAACCTGCGCAGACGGCGGCGCCTGTCCCGGTGCTGAGCGGCGGGTATGCGCGCGCGAACGGACAGATCTTTGCGGAAACGCTCCTGCAGACCGAGCTGGCCACGGCGGAAAACGCGCTCGTTTACGTACTGGCCTGGCATAAGGACGAAAACGGGACGGCTGTTGCCGCGCTGCGCTTTGTTTCGCGCGATGGAAAGCTCTTTGGCGGCTGCATGCAGTCGAATGATCTTCTGATGCTCTCGGACGAGGCCGCGTCGCGCTTTCTGGAGGGGCAAAGCGATACCGTAAAGGACGGCAGGATCACGCTGTCCGGGCGCGGGATTACCATGTTCTATGAAGAAAAGGCGGCTGAAACAGGCACGCCGCTGATCCTGACGGCGCAGCCAGCGGACCAGACGATCCATATCGATGAAACCGCGGTTTTCTCCGTCACGGCGGACGATGCGGAATCGCAGCCTCTGCCCGTGCTTTCGTACCAGTGGCAGGAAAAGCGCGCAGATGGGGAATGGAGCAATGTGCTCTTTGTGGGCAGCCAGACACGGGAGATGATCGTGCCGGGCCGTGACGCGCTTGACGGTGCCTCCTATCGCTGCATTGTGACGGACGAAGACGGCCGTATGGTGATTTCAGAGGCCGCCGTTCTGACCGTTCTGCAGGCGGAGACTGAGGTGGCTCAGACGGGCGATGCGCCGGTTTTCCTTACGGAGCCTGAGGATGTGACCGTCAGACCGGAGGAAAAAGCGGTCTTTACCGTGGAGGCGGACAGGCCCGTCAGGTACCAGTGGCAGGTACTGGTGGTCGGCGCGAAGGACTGGACCGAAACGAGCCTTTCCGGCAACCAGAGCGCCGAGCTCCGGTTTACCGCGAAGCAGCAGTACGACGGCCGCAGCTTCCGGTGCGTTGTGACCGATGAAAACGGCAGCAAATCCATTTCCGCAGCGGCCGTTCTGCATGTTGAAGAAGGTGCTGAAACAAAGGAAAGTGCAGCCGTTGCGACCCTGCAAGTGGAGGATACGGTGGCTCCCGATTCTGATGCGCCCACTGTCCTCAATGACGGCGATTTTGCCATCGTGGCACAGCCGCAGGATGTCAGTATCGAATCCGGCGGGATCGTGATCTTTACGTGCCTTGTGAACCGTGAGGACGCGCATTACCGCTGGCAGATTCAGCTGGAAGAGGAGGGCGAATGGATTACCATCGCGGCTGAAGAGCCCGATTCCAACACCCTCAGTTTTGAAATGATGCCGGAGGATGCAGGACACAGCTTTCGCTGCGTCGTGACGGATGCGGAAGGCAGAGAGATCATCTCCGACGCCGCGAAGCTGACCCTGGCGGAATAAGCCCTGATAAACGCCAAGACTGCGGAGGATCGCCATGCGCGATCCTCCGTTTTTCATGTATATGTTTCTGAATGGCCCAAAAAAGAGGACCGGCTGGGTCAGCCGGTCCTCATGCCTGTCAGGGCACAGTCTGTTATCATATGCATTCGAATGACTCCAGCGGGGCAGGCCTGCATCCCGCGGAGGACGGTTCTGCGAAAACGCCGGATGGAAAGAAGATCAGTCCTTTGTTTCTTCTTTCTTGTCGCCCAGCAGCCGGTTCAGTTCGGTCATGAAGGAAGGAATGTCCGTGAACTGGCGGTACACCGAGGCGAAGCGGATGTAGGCCACCTCGTCCAGCTTTCTTAGCTCCTCCATGACCATTTCGCCGATCTGGCGGGTGGTGATCTCCTCCTGGAGCGAATTGGCGGCCCACGATTCGATCACGGATACCACGTTTTCGAT
>CAMOIA010000076.1 GCA_946615785.1 uncultured Clostridia bacterium | reverse complement strand
CTGGCTCAAGGCTGGCACCATCCGGGAAAACATCGCCTACGGCCGGCCGGAAGCCACCGATGCGGAAATCATCGACGCCGCGAAACGGGCGCACTGCCACGCCTTCATCCGCAGGCTCCCCCAGGGCTACGACACCGTGATCGGGGAAAACGGCGGCATGCTCAGCCAGGGGCAAAAGCAGCTTCTGTGCATCGCCCGCGTCATGCTCACCACGCCCTCCATGCTCATCCTGGACGAGGCCACCTCGTCCATCGATACGCGCACGGAGGTGCTGATCCAGGAGGCTTTCTCCAGCCTGATGCGCGGGCGCACCAGCTTCATCGTGGCCCACCGGCTCTCCACCATCCGCGACGCCGACGTGATCCTCGTCATGGAAGACGGGCACATCGTAGAACAGGGCGATCACGATACGCTGATGCGGCATGACGGCGCCTACCGCCGGCTGTACCAGAGCCAGTTCGAAGGCATCGCCACCTGACGCGTTGACAGGCAATTGTTTCACGGGGTATAATTCCAGACAGAAACCGAAACGGAGGCAGCATGAAGGTACTTGGGATCGATCCCGGTCTTGCCACCATGGGCTGGGGCGTTGTGGAGGCGCGCGGCAGTCAGGTCGCCCTGCTCGAAGCGGGCGCGCTGATCACAACGCCGGAGGAAACGATGCCGCAGCGCCTGTTCCACCTGTACAGCGGAATGAAGCAGCTGCTTGCGCGCTTTCAGCCCGACGAGATCGCGTTTGAGGAATTGTTTTTCGCCAAGAACATTACGACGGGTATCGCCGTCGGGCATGCGCGCGGCGTCACGCTGTGCGCGTGCGCGGAATACGGCTGTCCCCTTTACGAATACACGCCCATGCAGATCAAGCAGTCCATTACCGGCTACGGCAAGGCGGATAAACACCAGATGCAGCACATGGTCAAGCTTCTTCTCAGGCTTGACGACATCATCCGCCCGGATGACGCGGCGGACGCCGTGGCCGCCGCCCTGACCCACGTGCAGGCAGGGCGCATGAAAGAACAGTTCGTCATGAAATGACCCGGAGGCAGCAATGATCGCTTATCTTGAAGGCCGTGTGGCTGAAAAAGGCCTGAACACCCTCGTGGTGGACGTGAACGGTGTCGGCTATCTTCTCACCTGCTCGCAAAACACCATCATGAAAGCGCCCGAAACCGGCGCGACGATGCGCATCTATACCTACATGTCCGTGCGCGAGGACGCGGTGGAACTGTTTGGCTTCCAGAACCGCGAGGAAAAAAGCATGTTTCTTTCCCTGACCGGCGTCACGGGCATCGGGCCCAAATCCGCCGTGCAGATTCTCGGCTCCATGCCGCTTAAGGACCTGACCCGCGCGGTCATGGAAGGCGACATCACCGCGCTCAGCCGTGCCCAGGGCGTCGGCAAAAAAACGGCCCAGCGGATTGCCCTGGAACTCAAGGGCAAGGTGAGCGACGACGAATTGAAGGCCATCCTCGGAGATGAAGCCGCATCCATCTCCGCTGCCGCGGCGCCCGCAAACGACGGGGCGGGCGACGCTCTGCTTGCCCTGCAGCAGCTCGGATACACCGCGCAGGAAGCACAGCGGGCCATTCAGAAGGTGCGCGGACAGGCGACGGACGCAAGCGAGCTGCTAAGGCTTGCGCTCAGGAACATGGAATAATGCTTTGCCACATACAGAAAACGGAATGACGCAAGGAGAAGGATCATGAATGAAGCGGAACGCCTTCTGAGCGCGCAGGTTCGCCCGGAGGATTCGGATACGGAGGTCAGCCTGCGCCCAAGAACGCTTCGGGAATACGTGGGGCAGGAAAAAATGCGCTCCAGCCTCAAAATGTACATCGAAGCAGCGCTGCAGCGGCATGAGCCGCTCGATCACATGCTGCTCTCCGGCCCGCCGGGCCTTGGCAAAACCACCATGGCGGAGATCGTCGCCTCGGAAATGGGGCAGAACATCCGCATCACCTCCGGCCCAGCCATTTCCCGTCCGGGAGACCTGGCCTCCATCCTGACGAACCTCGACCAGGGGGACGTGCTGTTCATCGACGAAATTCACCGCCTCCCGCGCACCGTGGAGGAAGTGCTGTACCCGGCCATGGAAGACCACGTGCTGGATATTATGATCGGCAAGGGGCCCATGGCGCGTTCCATGCGGGTGGACCTGCCGAAGTTCACCCTGGTCGGCGCGACCACCCGGCAGGGCATGCTGAGCGGCCCGTTGCGCGACCGTTTCGGCATCATCTACCGCCTGGAAATGTATTCGCCTGAGGAGCTTATGCGCATCGTGGCAAGGAGCGCCGGCATTCTGGGCGTCCGGTATGAGGAAGAGGGGCTGATGGAGATCGCGCGCCGCTCCAGGGGCACGCCCCGCATCGCCAACCGCATGCTCAAACGCGTGCGCGACTACGCTCAGCTTCGCTCGGACGGCATCATCACCCTTGAATCCGCACGGCAGGGCATCAACCTGCTGGAGGTGGACGAAATGGGGCTGGACCGCACCGACAGGCAGATTCTTTCCGTACTGACCGGCATGTTCGCGGGCAGGCCCGTGGGGCTTGACACGCTCGCCGCAGCCGTCATGGAAGACGCGGCCACCATCGAGGACGTTTACGAGCCGTACCTCATGCAGCAGGGGCTGATCATGCGCACGCGCACGGGCCGCATCGCAACCCCGGCCGGGTATCGGCATATGAATCTTACGCCGCCGGATATCCCGGCGCCGGAAGCGGAACAGGATACGGAACAGACCGCATTGTTCTGAAACGGAGAGCGCAGCATGGTTTTTACCTCGTTCTTTTGGGATTTTGACGGAACATTGTACAACACCTACCCCGGCATGTCGCGCGCGCTGCAAAAAGCGCTCCTGGAATACGGGATCAAAGCGCCGGAAGACGAAATCCACCGGCGCATGAAGCTGACCCTGCGCGACGCCTGCCAGCGCTATTGCCGCGAGCATCCGGACAGGGGCGCAGCGCCTGAAGCGCTCGAAGCGCGCTTTGCCTTTTTTAACGAACAGGAATCGCTCCGCATGCAGCCGTACCCCGGCGCAAAGGCCATGCTGCAAGCCGTCGTCCGCGGCGGCGGGCGGAATTACCTGTTCACGCACAGAAACAAAAGCCTGCTTGCAGCGCTTGAACGGGAAGGGATCGCCGCCCTTTTTTGCGACATGGTGACCGCTTCCGATCATTTTGCGAGGAAGCCTTCCCCGGAAGGGCTCCTCTACCTGATCGAAAAGCACGGACTCAGGAAAGCGGACTGCTGCATGGTCGGCGACCGCGTGATCGACCTGGAGAGCGCGAAGGGCGCCGGGATCAGCCGTGTGCTGTTTGACCCGGAAGGCTATATGGACCCGAATATGAACGTGTCATGGCGTTTTACCAGCATGGACGACATGCAAAAAACGCTGTGCGGAAAAGGAGACTGAAAACATGGAAGAAATCGGAAGCCGTTTTCTGCGGTATGCCACCATTCTCACTGCCTCCGACGAGGAAAGCGGAAAAACCTGTCCTTCGACGGACTGCCAGTTCGATCTGGCGCGGCTTTTGCAGCAGGAGCTTGAAGCCTTTGGACTTGAAGACGTCCGTCTCACGGAGCGCTGTTATGTTTACGGAAGCCTTCCGGCATCTCCCGGCATGGAAAGCGAACCCGCCATCGGGCTCATCGCGCATATGGACACGGTCAACTGCGTGCCCGCCGCGCCCCTGCATCCCCGCAGGTTCCGCTATGAGGGCGGCGACATCCGCCTGAACGAGAATCTGGTGATGCGGGAAGACGAATATGAAAACCTGAAGCACGTGATCGGCCACGACATCATCACGACCGACGGCACCACGTGCCTTGGCGCGGACGACAAGGCCGGCGTTGCGGAAATCATGGCCCTCATCGAATACTACACCGAGCATCCGGAGGAAAAGCACTGCGCCATCCGCGTGGGCTTCACGCCCGATGAGGAGATCGGATGCGGCGCGGACTTTTTTGACGTGCCCGGCTTCAAGGCGGATTTCGCCTACACGGTCGACGGCGGCGACGCCTGCGAGATCGAGGACGAAACCTTCAACGCCGCCGCGGCCAGGGTTGCGATCAAAGGCTTTTCCATTCATCCGGGCAGCGCGAAAAACAAAATGCTGAACGCCCTCAAGGTATCCATGGAATTCGACGCGCTCCTGCCCGCCTGGGAAACCCCGGAGCACACCGAGGGCCGGGAAGGTTTTTACCACCTGAACGACCTGCGCGGCAGCATCGACAGCGCCGAAATGCATTACATCATCCGCGACCATGACCGCGCGTGCTTTGAGGCGCGCAAGGAACGCATGCGCAAGACCGCAGCCTATCTCAACGCCGTCCACGGCGAGGGTACGGTGGCGCTGACGCTCACCGACAGCTATTACAACATGGCCGAAATCCTGAAGGATCGCCCGGAAATCGCCGACCGCGCGCGCGATGCCATCCGCCGCGCCGGCATGACGCCCCGCACCAGCCCTGTCAGGGGCGGTACGGACGGCTCCAGACTGACCTTCATGGGCCTGCCCTGCCCCAACATCGGCACCGGCGGCCGGAATTGCCACGGCGTGTTTGAATTTGTGAGCGTGACCGAAATGGAAAAAGTGCTGAACGTCCTTCGCTTCCTCACCGGGGTACAGGAAAAGAACGGCCCCAGCGCATGAAAAGAACCCGGCGGCGCGTTGAATAAAGGGACGCGGCAGCACCGCGCCTCTGAAAGGACTGGAAAATGCACCTGAAACAGGGTATAATGCCGTTGCGCCGAGCCCTTTGCATCGGCATTCCGATCGCGCTGCTGCTTGCCGCCGTCACTGTGTTCATTCTGCTGCCAAAGGGGAACGCCCTTTCCGTGCGCCAGATCCCGGGCGGAGAGCGGGACGGATATGCCCTTACGCTGGTAATGCACCCTGAAGAAGGCACCGTATCCGTTCGCGAAACCATCACCTTCATGAACCCCGCCAAAGGGTTTCTTGAAAACGCCGTACTCCGCTTTTACCTGAACGCGTTCGCAAGCGAGGATACGGCCCCCGTTGCGCCGGACGTGTGGCAAAGCGCCTACCCCGACGGATTCAGCCCCGGGGAAGCGCGCCTGATGGGCGTTTTTAAAGACGGTGAAGCGCTTTCCTGCGCCTTCATCGACAGCGCCTGCACGTCGCTTTCCGTTCCCGTCGCCCTTCAGGCGGGCGAAAGATGCTCCATCAGCGTTAACACCGTCCTCAGGATTCCGGACATGTGCGGGCGCTGCGGCCGGAGAGAAAACCTGTGGACGCTCGGCAACGCCATTCCCCTGCTCGCTCTTTACGACAGGGACCAGGGCGGATACCGCACGGACGACTGCGGTTCCATCGGCGATCCTTTTCTTTCCGAATGTGCGGATTTTGACGTGACGGTGATCGCCCCTGCGGGCTGGAAGCCGTATGGTTCTGCGCCGTTTGCCCTGGGCGAAGACGGTGCCTTTCACGCCCGCGCGAAATGCATCCGCGATTTTCTCGTCGTTTGTTCCCGGGGCCTGGAAGCAAAACGGATGGCCTTCGGAGACGTAACGGTGGAGGCGCTCGTCCCTGAAAACGCCGACGTTCTGCCCTCCGCAGGCCGCATGCTCGCCTGCTTCGCAGAATCCTTCGGTCCCTGTCCCTACCCGTATCTTTTCATCTGCGCATCCGACTTTCCTTACGGCGGCATGGAGTATCCCGGCGCCGTCCTTCTGTCCGAAGCGCTGTTTCAGGAAACGGACGGGTGGGAATTGACGCTCGCCCACGAAATCGCGCACCAATGGTTTTACGCCCTGGTGCTTTCCGATCAGGTCAAATCGGCCTGGCAGGACGAGGCGACGGCGGAGTACGCTGTGATCCTGTATGCAAGGAAGGTCTACGGAGACGATTCCGGGGAGCGGATCCAATATCAAAAAGCGCTTCTCCCCATGGAACAGGGCGGTTTTGACGTCACGCCCGGCGCGCCGATCGGCCTGTTTGGCGACAGCGAAACCTACCTTACCCTCGTCTACGGACACGGCTGCGCGTATCTTTGCGCGCTGGACACCTATCTTGACGGCAGGCTCCCGGCATTCCTCCGCGCGTATCTGGACGCGTTTGCGTACGGTTTTGCAACGCGGGCGGATTTTGAGAACCAGCTGCAAATCTTTTCTGAGACGGATCTGTCCGCCCTGACGGCGGATTTTCTGGATACGTACTGAAAGTAGGAGTTTGAACCATGAAATCTGAAACATGCTGCGTACTGATTCCATCCCTCTCCCCTGACCAGCGGCTTGAGGAATATGCGGACGCGCTGATCGGCGCCGGTTTTGGCGGCCTCATTGTGGTCAACGACGGATCCAGCGCCGAATACGACCCCATTTTTGAAAGGCTTGCCGCAAAGGACAGGGTTACCGTCCTGCGCCATGAGGTCAACCGCGGCAAGGGGCAGGCGCTGCGGACAGGCTTTGCCCACATTTTAGAGCACACGAACTTTCAGGGTGTGATCACGGCGGATTCCGACGGGCAGCACACCGTGAAGGACACGCTGCACCTTGCGGAGCTGCTTGAAGAAGACAAGCGGGAGCTGCTGCTTGGCAGCCGGGATTTCTCGCGCAATTCCATCCAGGTGCCCCCCAAGAGCCGGCTTGGGAACCGCATCACATCGGTCGTGTTCCATCTGCTCTACGGACCGAAGCTCCCGGACACGCAGACTGGCCTTCGCGCGTTCGTCCGAAGCCTGATCCCCATGATGCTCGAGGTCTCCGGCGACCGGTTTGAATACGAAATGAACCAGCTCATGTACTGCGCGCGCGACCGCATCCCCATGGTTGCGGTACCGATCGAAACCATCTATCACGATGAAAACAAAGGCACGCATTTCCACCCCGTGCGGGACGCGTGGCGCATTTACAAGCTGATCTTCGGCAATTTCTTCCGCTTCATGTCCGCGTCGGTCATCTGCTTCCTGGTGGACTTCCTTCTGTTCCACGTGCTTTCGCAGTTCGTGCTCCCCGGTTTCATGCCAAACCCCATTCCCGTGCTCGGAAGCGACCTTAGGCAGATCATCGCGACCTACGGCGCGAGGATCGTCTCCAGCGTGCTCAACTATAAACTCAACAAACGCTTTGTCTTCAGCCTGCAAAGCTGCAAGGGCGCACCGCTGCGCTATTTTCTTCTTTGCGTATGCGTGGCCACGGCCTCGGGACTCCTGGTCGGCGCCCTGCACATGCTTATGCCCTCTGTCAGCCCCACCATCTTCAAAATCCCCGTGGATCTGATCCTCTTTCTCGTCAATTACCGCATCCAGCAAAACTGGGTGTTCAGGCCTGACAATACCGAAAAGGAGAGCGAATGACCATGAAAACTTCCCTGCGTGTGTTTCTGTGCGTGCTTTGTGCCGCGCTGATCCTGTGCATGCCCTTTACGCTGCCCAGCGCCACCATGCTTGACGAAACGATGTTCCAGCTGCTGGAAGAAGCGGGCGGCGAGGACGAAGGCCTGATCCGCTTCCTGATCCCTTCCGCC
>CAMOIA010000075.1 GCA_946615785.1 uncultured Clostridia bacterium | reverse complement strand
GCGGGCACCAAGGAAGAAGCTGTTGTAACCGGACTTCACTTCGGCATAGGGATACGCGCCGACATAGCCCATCTTGGCTTCTTCGGCGGTGAATTCGCCGTTGGCGATCATTTCGTTCAGCTTCAGGCCCGCGGCAACGCCGGCGAGGTAACGGCCCTGATAGATGGAAGCGAACGCATTGTGGTAGTTGGCAAGGCCTGTGGTGTGGGCCTTGGTGCCGGTGGCGTGGCAGAATTCCACGTTCGGGTAATCCTTGGCGGCAAGGATCATGAAGGATTCATGGCCGAAGCTGTCGGCGAAGATGATGTTGCAGCCTTCGTCGATGAGGATTTCGGCGGCTTCGTAGCATTCCTGGCCTTCGGCGACGCCGGTGCGCAGAACGTATTCAACACCGAGCTTATTGCAGGCTTCTTCCGCCGCGTTGATGAAGTTAAGGTCATAAGTGGAATTCTGGTCATGCAGGAAAATGAAACCGACCTTGACATTTTCCTTCGCAACGGGCTCCTTGTCCGCAAACGCGGCGGTCACGCCGAGACACAGAGCGAGGGCAAGAAGCAGGGCAATCAACTTTTTCATGGCAATCTCCTCCTACGATGCGTTTCGCTGAAAAATTGCGACCGTATTTTCCATCCCGCTGAAAAAACGAACGTTCAGAGAAAATACATGCACTATTGTACAGGAAAATATCGAAAATGCAACCCCTTTTAATAGAAAAAATTCGTATTATTCGCGAATGTGGATATTTCCGTCGGCGATGGAATCGATGATCGCAAGCGAATACAGGTCAATACCCTCCTCGCGGAGTTTCTTTCCGCCCATCTGGAACCCCTTCTCCACACCGATGCCGACGCCGCACACGGTGCAGTCGAGCTGACGGCACAAATCCATCATGCCGCGGACGGCCTGCCCGTCAGCCAGGAAGTCATCCACGATCAGCACGCGGGATTTCACCGGGAGATAGCGCTCGTCCACGCGGATAATGTTTTCCTGTTTGTGCGTGAAGGAGAAGACCTTCGCCTGGGCCATGGTTCCGTCCTGGACGACCGTCGCGCTCTTTTTGGCAAACGTGACGGGAATGTTGCCAAGCGCGTGCGCGGCCGTGATGGCCAGGGCGATGCCGCTTGCCTCAACCGTCAGAACGAGGGTCGGATGGGCGCTGGCGAAATGCCTCGCGAGCTCCTCCCCCATTTCAAACATCAGCGCGGTATCGATGCGGTGGTTCAAAAACATGTCCACCTTCACAACGTCTTTCCCGTTCGCCCTGCCCCATTTCAGAATGGCTTCGTTCAGTTCCTTCATGTCCTCAATCTCCTTCCTGACCGTTTCCCGCCTGGGCTTGATCTGCCTGCCGGCGCATCAGATATACCATTAGTACCGAAATGTCCGCCGGCGATACGCCGGGGATCCTGGAGGCCTGACCGAGGGAGCGCGGCTTCTGGGCGTCCAGTTTCTGCCTAGCCTCCAGCCGCAGCGCGTCGATAGAAGCATAGTCCATATCTCCCGGGATCAGCTTTTCCTCCATCGCGCGCATTTTTGCAACCAGAGACCGTTCCTTGTCAAGATAGCCCTCGTACTTGATCTCGATTTCCGCTTCCTGAACCGCTTCTCGGGAATAGGGCGCGCCTTCCTCAGCGCTCAGGTGCCGATCCGGCTGTTTGAGCGCCTGGAGTTTGCCTTCGTTTTTCAGCCGTTCGATCAGCGCCCGCGTTTCCTTTTCTTTTTTCTCCATCCGTCTCAGGCGCTCGTCGCTCGCAAGCCCCATGCGGTGGGACAGCGCCGTGAGCCTCAGATCCGCGTTATCCTGCCGAAGAAGCAGCCGGTATTCCGCGCGGCTCGTCATCATCCGGTAGGGTTCGTCCGTACCCTTGGTCGTCAGATCGTCGCAAAGAACGCCGATATACGCCTGGTCCCGTCCGAGGATCATCGGTTCTTCTTCCTGAAGGTACCGGACCGCGTTGATTCCGGCCACGATGCCCTGCGCGGCGGCTTCTTCGTAGCCGGACGTGCCGTTGATCTGCCCCGCGAAGAAAAGCCCCTGCACGCTGAGCGACTGAAGGGAGGGGGAAAGCGTGGTCGGATCGATGCAGTCGTATTCGATGGCGTAGGCGAAGCGGGTGATCACGCAGCGTTCAAGCCCGCGGACAGAGCGGTACATGCGCCATTGCACGTCCTGAGGCATGGAGGTGGACATGCCCTGCACATACCACTCCGGATAGCCGCTCCCCTCCGGTTCCAGAAAAAGCTGATGGCGGTCCTTGTCCGCGAAACGGACGATTTTCGTTTCAATCGAAGGGCAGTACCTCGCGCCGATGCCCGTAATGGCGCCGGTAAACATGGGCGCGCGCGACAGGTTTTCGCGGATGATCGCGTGCGTTTCCCCGTTCGTCCACGTAAGGTAGCACTTTTCGGTGTTCAGGATCGGGCGGTCGGTCAGAAAAGAAAACGGCGTTGCCGGTTCGTCTCCAAACTGCGGCTCCATTTTGTCAAAATCGATGCTTCTTGCGTCCACCCTGGCCGGCGTGCCGGTTTTGAAGCGGCGCAGGCGGAAGCCGAGCTCTTCAAGCCCCGCGGAAAGCGCCCCTGCCGGCAGAAGGCCCTGCGGACCGCCTTCCCAGTTTGTTTCGCCGATGATGATCCTGCTCTTTAAGTATACGCCTGTTGCGAGCACGGCGCTCCGGCACGGGATCGTTTCACCCGCGCAGGTCACGACGCCGACGACGCGCCCGTTTTTCTCAAGAATCCTCGCGGCCTCGCCCTGACGCACGGTGAGGCGCTCCTGCTGAAAAAGGGTTTTGAGCATGCGGGCCTGATACGCCCGTTTGTCCGTCTGGGCGCGAAGCGAGTGCACGGCCGGACCTTTGGACAGGTTCAGCATGCGGCTTTGCAGGGTCACGTCGTCCGCCGCAAGGCCCATTTCACCGCCGAGCGCGTCCACTTCCCGGACAAGCTGGCCTTTGCCGGTACCGCCGACGGACGGGTTGCAGGGCATCAAAGCGACAGATTCGAGGTTCAGCGTCAGAAGGAGCGTTTCCATGCCCATGCGCGCACATGCAAGCGCAGCTTCGCAGCCGGCATGCCCCGCGCCGATCACCGCCACATCATAAGTCATTCACCCGCCCTCCTTTCCAGGGGAATTAACGCAAAGTATACCATAAACAAAAGGGCACTGCATCAAGAATGTTATTGCAAATTCATAACGAAAGTGTTACAATAAAGTTACCTGGTATTTTCCGATCTGAAAGGGGTTTGTTTTTATGCGAAAATACGGCGGTTTCTTTTTAACTGTCCTTCTGATCTCGCTTCTTTTTTGCTCCGCGGCGCTGGCACAGACCTACACCTTCTCCGGCCCTCAGGTCTCACAGAACCTGATCGACGACGATTATGACGTGGTGCTCACGCACGACAATCTTTCCGAACACGAGGACTGGCTGACCGCGAACGGATATACCGTTGAGGGCATGCAGGCCATTTTTGAATCCGAGGGCATTTTGCTGGAAGCGGTCGACAGCGCGAACGACCGCACATTTATCCTCTCTGCCCTTGTGACGGTGGACAGCGAAATGTATTTCGACCTGAACAAGCAGGACGAAGCCATGCGCAAGGAATTCAGGACTTCCCATACCAACGGCGAAGCGTACGGGCTTCTCGGTTACACCTATTCGCACGCCACGTGGCAGAATTACGGCGGCACCAAGCTCCGTTTTCTCAAAACCGAATACAGCTTCAAGGAAAACGGACAGATCGAATACTACGGTTTCCAGCGCCGGACCATCCGAAACGGATATCTGATCACCCTGGATATGCAGGTCAGCGGGCGGACGCTCAAGAGCGCCGACGAAAAAGCGCTCAACAGCCTTTTTGACGGCTTCTCCTTCACCGAAGTCATTTCCATGCCGAAGCTGCCCGCAAAGCTTTCTTTTTCAAGCGAACCGCCGCTCACCACAGCCTCCGGCACGTTTACGGTGAAGGGTACCACCGCGTCGAACGCGAATGTCACCGTGAACATTCTGTCCCTCACCTCCACCTACAGCCAGACCATCGAAGAAAGCGCGAACCGTTCCGGCGCGTTCTCGACGAAAATTTCCCTCCCCGATCCCGGCGTTTATTCGATCGTCATTTCTGCGGAGGGCGAGGAAACCCTTCGCACAAAGATTTCCTTCTCCGTCAGCTATCAAAAATAAGCATTTCCGAGCCGCCCGCCGGGCGGTTCTTTTTTACCCTTTTTTATTCACAAACTTTTCACATTGTTGTGGTTCAATACCTTCGTTAACCAATGAGGAGGTCTGTGTCATGACAAAAAAGCTCGCATGGCTCCAGTGTTTTCTGCTGCTGCTTTCCCTTTTTTCCACCGTTCCCGGCATCGCCGAAGAAGCCTATACCGTTCCGGAAATCAAAAAGGCCGACCTTGCGGATGACAGGGACGGCAGCGAGACCGAAGTGGTTTTCGATGGCGATACCGTTTCGGTCAGCGGAAGCGGCGCTTCCTTTGCGGACGGCGTCCTGACCATTTCAGAAGGCGGTTCGTACCTTTTTTCCGGCGAATCCGATAACGGGCAGATCCTCGTTTCCGTCTCAAAAGATGAGAAGGTCCGCATCATCCTGGACGGACTGACGCTGCACTGCACGTTCGGCCCCTGCATCCGGGTGGATGCCGCGGACAAAGCCGTTCTGACGCTCCTTGAAGGCAGCACGAACAGCCTGACGGACACTGAAAACTACACCCTTGCGGAGGGAGAAGACGAGCCGAACGCCTGCGTCTATTCAAAGGCCGACCTTACCGTGAACGGCAGCGGAACGCTTTCCGTTACGGCCCTTTACCGTCACGGGATTAACAGCAAGGACAATCTGAAAATCCTGGGCGGCGTGATCACCGTCAATGCCAACGAAGATGGCGTGCGCGGAAAGGACTCCATTCTCCTGGCCGGCGGCGATCTGACGGTTTTATCCAAGGGCGACGGATTAAAATCGAACAATTCCGATAAGGCCGGAAAAGGTTTTATCTACATGACCGGCGGCACGCTGAACGTCCAAGCGCAGGAGGATGCCCTGCAGGCCGCGCAGGGACTCGTGATCGAAGACGGCACGGTTACCATAACGACAGGCGAAGGCAGCGCTGTGCTCTCAGGCGTCAGCGAAAACGCCTTTTTCCAGCGCGGCGGCTGGGGATCGCGCAGCGGCTGGGACCGTGACTTTGGCAGCCAGACGGACACCGTCAGCAAAAAGGGGCTGAAATCCGACGGCATACTCGTCATCAAGGGCGGTTCCGTCACGGCCGATACGGAGGATGATTCCCTGCACGCCGCCAAAGCCATCGCCATTTCCGGAGGCACCCTCTCTCTGTCCTCCGGCGACGACGGCGTGCATTCGGATCTGTCGCTTCTCATCAGCGGGGGCACGATCAACGTGCTGACATCATACGAAGCTCTGGAAGCGCCTGTGATCACCATCGAAGGCGGCGTCACGCGCCTGAGGGCAAGCGACGACGGCATCAACACCGCCGGAGGCGAAGAAGAAACCGTCACATCGTCCGGCCGCGGTTTCAGGGGCGGAATGATGTTCGATACGAACGCAAACAACGTCCTGCGCATTACCGACGGCTATGTGTACGTCAACGCTGACGGTGACGGTCTGGACTCAAACGGCTATATTGATATCGACGGCGGAACGGTCATGGTAGACGGTCCGACAAATTCCGCGAACGCTGCGCTTGACAGCGGCCTTGACATCGTCGTATCGGGCGGTACGCTGGTTGCAGCCGGTGCCGCGGGCATGGTGGAGCTTCCGTCGTTTTCGTCCGCGCAGCCCTGCCTGTGCGTCTACGCCTCCGGCAACGGCGGGGAAAGCATCACCGTTCTTGATGAAAACGGAGAATGGATCCTGAGCTATACCCCCTCAAAGGCATACGGCTGCATCATCCTGTCCTCGCCCGCACTGGCAGCGGGAAACACCTGTCAGGTGCTTTCCGGCGCAGATGTCAGCGGTGAGGTAACTGACGGTCTTCTTATGAGCGGCACCGTCAGCGGCGGAACGTCCCTCGGCACCGTTACATTGGATCAGGCCGTCGTCACCCTCGGCGGTTCCGGCAGGAATCAGGGCTGGGGGCAGCCGATGCCGGGTCCCTCCCAGCAGATGCCCGGACCCTCCCAGCGGCAGCCGGGCGGAAGAGGACGTTAAAAACGAGCTGCAGGCACTGCCTGCAGCTCGTCGCAAGATTCCGCTTTATTGAAGGATCAGGGTCTGAAGGTTTGTCAAATGGGTCAGGAGAAGCGCCTGCGCGTCCATGGTGGAGGATTTGGCGCCCTGCGTCAGCGTGTCGAACCGGTCAAGATCGCTGTACAGGGTGGTAAAAACATCGTCCGGGATGACCCGGTCCCCGCATACCGAAATGCACAGGCGGTTCATCTGTTCCATGCTGTAGATATATTGCCGCACTTTGCCGATATCAGACATCGTTTTGGAGGTGGCGGTTCGCTCCATGCGGTTCAGCGAAGTGATGGCGTTGGAAAGATCGGATGAAATGCGTCCGCCGATCTCATGGCGCAGATTCGTTCCCGGATCTCCCCCGGAGATCAGAAAATAGGAAAGCACCGCCACCGCCACCGCCAGGATCACGCAGACAAACAGGAGCACGCGGATCACCTGCCGGTTTTGCCTGTTTTCAATTCCCTGATTCATGTTGGAAGAGTATCGGTACATACTTTCATCCCTTCTTTGTCAGTCTCGCAATCGCAGTATACCACAGGCGGCCGTTTTCGTAAAGCGTCCCCCTTCCGGGGGGTGGAACCGCCTGCGGATGTCGTGATAACCTGTAAACAATGCAAAAGAACGTGGTCACCCTGTTCAATTCATGGTATAATCATCCTTGTGCCATGTTTAGCACGGCATTCCGTTTTCCGACAGCAGAACGCCTGAAGGAGGCATCTATGGAAGCCAGGCCTGTTTTATGGATCATCATTCCCTGCTACAACGAGGAGCAGGTTCTGCCCATCACCGCGCCGATCTTTCTGGAAAAGCTCACGTCTCTCAGAGACAGCGGCAAAATCAGCGACGCCAGCCGCGTGCTCTTTGTCAACGACGGTTCGAACGATCGGACCTGGGAACTGATCCAGTCCCTTTCATCGGAAGATCCGCATTATATCGGAATCTGTCAAAGCCGCAACCGCGGCCATCAGAACGCTGTGCTGGCCGGGCTGATGGAAGCCGTGGAGCATTGCGATATCACCATATCCATCGACTGCGACGGGCAGGACGACGTGAACGCCATGGACGCCATGGTAGACGCTTACCTTGACGGGTGTGAAATTGTTTACGGCGTCAGGAACAAGCGCGATACCGACACCTGGTTCAAGCGGACGACCGCGGAAGGGTTCTACCGCCTGCTGAACGGTCTTGGCGCCGAGGTGGTGTTCAATCACGCGGATTACCGCCTGGTGAGCGCAAAAGTGCTGAAACACTTTGCGGATTTTGAAGAGGTGAATATCTATCTTCGCGGCA
>CAMOIA010000074.1 GCA_946615785.1 uncultured Clostridia bacterium | reverse complement strand
CGGCGGGCTGACCGCCACGGACGACATCGCGGCCTCCTTCGGAGCGGATGTGAACCGCGTCAGCTGGATCACGATCGGCGCCGTTTTCCTGATCATCCTCCTTTCGTTCCGGAACGCCGTGGTTCCGACCCTGCTCGTGTGCGCGATCCAGGGCGCCATCTGGGTGAACATGGCGTATTCAGGACTTGTGGACAAATCCATCTTTTTTATGTGCTACCTGATCTGCATGGCGCTGCAGATGGGCGCCACGGTCGATTACGGCATTCTTCTGGCGGGGCATTACAGGAATCTGCGCAGGCAGACGATGAACAAAAAAGAAGCCGTCGAAAAGGCGCTGGACCTGAGCATGCAGACCATCCTGACATCTGGCCTTGCGCTGGTGACGGCGGGGTTCGCCGTCGGGCGCATCTCCAGCGTGTTTTACATTTCTTCCATTGGCACCATGCTCGGAAGAGGAGCGATCGTATCCGTCGTGATGATCCTCTTCCTGGTTCCGCAATTGCTTTTGTGGTTTGACCCCTGGATTATCAGAACAAACGGAAAGGATGAAAAATGAGAATGGAACAGAAGGAAATCAGGGATCTGGTTCGGCAAATGACGCTTGAGGAAAAAGCGTCCCTGCTCAGCGGCGCCGATTTCTGGCACACGAAGGCCGTTGAGCGCCTCGGGATCCGGCCGATCATGATGTCGGACGGCCCGTACGGGCTCCGCAAGCAGGACGAGAAAGCGGATCACCTGGGCGTGAACGACAGCATTAAGGCCGTGTGTTTTCCCGCAGGGTGCACGGCTGCAAATTCCTTTGACCGCGGTCTGATGCGCCGCATGGGGGAGGCGCTTGGCAGGGAGTGTCAGCACGAAGGGATCGCGCTGAGCCTCGGCCCCGCGATCAACATCAAGCGTTCTCCGCTTTGCGGACGGAATTTCGAATACCTGAGCGAGGACCCGTACCTTGCCGGGGAAATGGCCGCTTCGATGATTTCCGGCCTGCAGAGCCAGGGCGTCGGCGCGTGCGTGAAGCATTTTGCCGCCAACAGCCAGGAGCACCGGCGGCTTTCCTCCGACAGCACGATCGACGAGCGCACGCTGCGGGAAATCTATCTGCCGGCTTTTGAGGCGGCGGTGAAAAAAGGGAAGACCTGGACGGTCATGTGCTCCTACAATCGTGTGAACGGTGAATTCGCAAGCCAGAACCGCTTTCTGCTGACGGATCTTCTGCGCGGCGAATGGGGCTTTGACGGCTATGTGGTCAGCGACTGGGGCGCCGTGAGCGACAGGGTGAAGGGCGTCGAGGCGGGGCTTGACCTTGAAATGCCCTCCAGCCGCGGCGAGAACGACGCCCTGATCGTTCAGGCCGTGCGCGAAGGACGGCTCGACGAGGGCCTGGTGGACAGATGCGTCGAAAGAATTCTGAAAATCAATGCGCGCTGCCTTGAAAACGCGAAGCCCGAAACGCCCTGGGACATGGAGGCGGATCACGCCCTTTCCGGACAGATTGCCGCGGAATGCATGGTGCTGCTCAAAAACGACGACGCGGTTCTGCCGCTGAGGCACGGCGAGAAGGTCGCCGTGATCGGCGAGATGGCGGTGCGCGCCCGGTTCCAGGGCGGCGGCTCCTCGCATGTGAATTGCTTTAAGGTTACCTCGCTCATGGACGCGCTGCAGGGCGAGCAGGGGATCGAATACGTCAGGGGGTACAGCCTTGCGAGCGAGGAACCGGACGACGCGCTGCAGGCGGAAGCGGCCGCGCTCGCGGCAAAATGCGACAAGGCGCTGGTCGTGATCGGCCTGCCTGAAAGCTACGAAAGCGAGGGCTATGACCGGCGGCATATGCGTTTCCCGAAGGCCATGAACCAGCTGGTGGAGGCTGTGGCGAAGGCCAATTGCAACACGATCGTGCTGTGCTATAACGGCGCGCCTGTGGAAATGCCGTGGGCAGATTGCGTGAAGGGCATTCTGGAAGGCTACCTCGGCGGGCAGAATCTGGGCTATGCCAACCGTGCCGTGCTGTACGGCGACGTGAATCCTTCCGGCAGGCTTGCGGAAACCTTCCCCCTGCGCCTGCAGGATACGCCCTGCTATCTGAATTACGGCGGCGAGGGCGACCGGGCGGTGTACAGCGAGGGCGTTTTTGTCGGATACCGCTACTACAACCAGCGGGAAATGCCGGTACGCTTCCCGTTCGGGTATGGCCTGAGCTATACGTCGTTTGCCTGTCAAAACCTGCATCTCAGCGCGGATACGCTTACGGACCGGGAAACACTGACGGTTTCTGTGGACGTGACGAACACGGGCACAAGATTCGGCAAGGAAGTCGTTCAGCTGTACGTGAGCGACAGGGAAAGCACGGTTTTCCGCCCCATCCGGGAGCTTAAGGGCTTTGAGAAAGTGGCGCTTGATCCCGGAGAAACCAAAACGGTTACGTTTACGCTGGACAAACGCGCCTTTGCATGGTGGAATACAGAGCTGCATGACTGGTATGTCGAAACGGGAGATTTTGAGATTCAGATCGCGAAGGACTGCCGGAGAGTGCAGCTTGCGGCGAACGTCCATGTGACCGGTACGGCACATGTTCCCGTCCGTTTTGACAAGGATTCGATCATCATGGATATCGCAAGGCACCCAAAGGCCTATGAAGCGTATCTGCGTGAAAAGAAGCCTGCGATGTTTGAAAAGGAACGGAGCGAGGCGGCGGCCGAGGCCATTACGGAGGAAATGAACGCCGCCATGGCCAATTACGGCCCGCTGCGCAACGACCTTTCCTTCGGCCGCAGCGGCTGGAAGGAAATCAACGACCTGATCGACCGGCTGAACGAAGCGGAAAGGTGAGAATCGAAGCGGAAAACTGCAAATCCGATTGATGGGACGCGGCGAACGCGGGACTTGGGAAAAACGTTCGCCGCGTTTTCTATTATTATGAAAGAACACAGAAAAAATAATGGATAAACTGGTTATCAAAATGCAACTTTTTACTTGAAAAAAGGAGTCTTTTCCTGTATAATCAGATAAGAAGCAAAGGAAATGCACATGCCGTTGCGCTGCGACGATCATCGCGGGCGCCTGAACAGGGGAGAGATAGCAATGAGGAATTTGGATTTGAATCCAATGCAGCGCAAAGCGGCGGAAACGTTTGAAGGCCCGCTCCTCATTCTTGCGGGCGCCGGCAGCGGAAAAACCAGAACCATCACCGCCAGAATCGCAAACCTGCTTGCGAGCGGGGTGCCGGGTTTGGCCATTCTGGCCCTGACCTTCACCAATAAAGCGGCGAAGGAAATGCGGGAGCGCGTTGAAAAGCTGACAGGAAGCAGCGCGGGCGATATGTGGATCGGCACGTTCCATTCCATTTGCGTGCGCATTCTGCGGCGGGATATTGACAAACTGGGATATCAGAGGTCCTTTACCATTTACGACGAGGAGGATTCCCTGAAAGTCATCAAGGACACGCTCAAGACATTGAACCTTGACGAGAAAGTCCTGCCGCCAAAGGACGTCAAGCATGTGATTTCCGACGCGAAGAACCGTGTACTCACGCCTGACGAATGGTTTTCCCAGTCGGATAAGGATTACCGCGCCCAGCGGCTGCATGACGTTTTCATCGCCTATGAAAAAAAGCTTGTGGAAAACAACGCGCTTGATTTTGACGACCTGATCGTCAAAACCCTCCAGCTGTTTGTGGACCATCCGCCGGTGCTTTCGTATTATCAGAACCGCTTTCGGTATGTGCATGTCGACGAATACCAGGATACGAACCGCGCGCAGTACCAGCTTGTGCGGCTTCTGACCACGGTGAGCCGGAATCTCTGCGTTGTCGGCGACGACGACCAGTCCATCTACGGCTGGCGGGGAGCGGACATTCACAACATCCTGGATTTTGAGAAGGATTACCCCGACGCCACCGTCATCAAGCTGGAGCAGAATTACCGCTCCACCTCGAATATTCTGGACGCAGCCAACCAGGTGATCGCCCATAACCAGAGCCGGAAGGAAAAAGCGCTGTGGACGGACGGCGGGGAAGGCGAGCCGATCATTTTCTGCGCCGCGGGCGACGAGCGGGAAGAAGCCGCCTGGATCTGCGAGCAGATCCGGCACCTGAAGGAAAAAAATATTCCATACAGCGAAATCGCCGTTCTTTACCGCATGCACGCGCAAAGCCGCGTCATGGAAGAAATGCTCATGCGCTCCGCCATTCCCTACCGCGTGTTCGGCGGCACCCGGTTTTATGATCACAAGGAGATCAAGGACGCCATCGCGTATCTGCGCGTGCTTCTGAACCACGCGGACGATATTTCGCTCGAACGCATTATCAATACGCCCCGGCGCTCCATCGGCGATTCCACGGTGGATCTTCTGCGCGCGTACGCGGCAGATGCGGAAATGAGCCTTTACGACACCCTGGTCGATCCGCCGGAAACGCTCTCTTCCCGCCCGCGCAAATGCGTGAAGGATTTTGCCGACCTGCTTTCTTCGCTTGAAAAGGAACGCAGCGGGATGAAGCTGAGCGAATTTGTGAATAACGTCCTCACAAAAACCGGCCTGCTTGAACAGTACACGAATGAAAGCAGCGAGGAAAACCAGACCCGGAAACAGAACCTGATGGAATTTGTCGGCGCCGCGCAGGAGTTTGAAAACCAGTCGGAGGATTCTTCGCTGGAGGCGTTCCTTGAAAACGTGTCGCTGGTATCCGACCTTGACCGGCAGGAGGACGCGCCGAAGTATGTGACGCTGATGACCATCCATACCGCGAAAGGGCTTGAATACAAGGCCGTGTTCATCGCGGGCCTGGAGGACGGCATTTTCCCCATGCTGCGCAATCTGAACGATCCAAAGCGCCTTGAAGAGGAGCGGCGCCTGTGCTATGTGGGCATCACACGGGCGCGCGAACGGCTCTTCCTCTCCTGCGCCAGAAGGCGCATGCTGTTCAACCAGATCATGCATAACGACCGGTCGATCTTTCTGCGGGAAATTCCGCCGCGCCTTCTGCACGACGAATGGAACCGGGAGAACAGCCGCAAGACTTTGTCCGCAGCCACGCCGGCCTGGCACAAGCCCGAAGTGCCAAAGCCTGACTTCCCCAGGGCCAGGAAAGCGAACCTTTCCTTCGGGACCCCCGGTATGAATCAGCGCCAGCCCCTGCAGATTCCCGGCGTGACAAAGGGCTTTGTTCCGTCCAGCGCGCGGGAAAGCGAGGCCGGCGCGCTCAAGAGCCTTTTCAAACCCGGGGATACCGTACTGCACCGGAAATTCGGGCAGGGAAAGGTGATGGAGGTCTTTGGAAAAGGCGCCGACGCGCGCATCCGCATCAGCTTCACCGCGTACGGCGAAAAAGTCTTTTCGCTTTCCATCGTGCCGATCGTCAAGGTTGAAAGCCATTAAGACACGGTTCCGTTTTCTGCCGCATCCTGCGCGGAGATGTTTCCGCCCCTTTTGTGCGGTTCTGGCGCTTCGTACAATTTGAACCTTGCGGTTCTGCGGGAGTGGGGAAACGGAAAGGTGATTTTCCGGTGTTTTTCTGTTGCGCCGCCGTGCGATCGATGGTATAATAAGGCAGAAAACCGAAAGACGAAAAGGAGAGTGGTCATTCATGAGCAAGCTTCTCAAGGAATTCAAGGAATTTGCAATGCGCGGCAATGTCGTGGATATGGCGATCGGCGTCGTGATCGGCGCTGCGTTCGGTAAGGTCGTCAACGCTGTGGTCGAGATTTTCCTCAATCCGATCATGGAAGCCCTGCCGAAGATGGAAAACGGCGGAACGGGTTTTGCCGGTTCCCTGATCAGCTTCTGCGCGGTCCTGGTCGAATTCATCCTGACGGCGCTTGTGCTGTTTATCATCGTGAAGGCGATCAACGCCGCCAAGAATGCGAAGAAAAAGCCGGAAGCTCCCAAGGAAGAGCCCCGCAAGTGCCCCTACTGCCTGCAGGTGGTGGAAAAGAAGGCCACCCGCTGCCCGCACTGCACGAGCGAACTGAACTGATCACCGCTATGCGTTCTTTGTACCCGCATGCAAAGCATGCGGGTACTTTTCACGGAAAGGGAAAGCATGAAGACATCCGATTTTCATTATGATCTGCCCCAGGAGCTGATCGCCCAGACCCCGGCCGAGCCGCGGGACAGCGCGAGGCTGATGGTCATCGACAGGGAAACGGGCCGGTCCGAGGACCATATTTTCCGCGAGTTCCCCGATTTTTTGCGGGCGGGGGATGCGCTGGTCGTGAACGAGACCCGGGTGATCCCGGCGCGCCTGATCGGTGAAAAGGAAGGGACGGGCGTACCCTGCGAGATCCTGCTTCTTCGCCGCGTGTCGACTACCCGCTGGGAAACCCTCGTCCGTCCGGGCCGGCGCCTGCGCGAGGGGGCGAAGGTGATCTTCGGCGGCGGAATGCTCGTTGCGACCATCGGCGAAACCACCAGCGCCGGCGGACGGATGGTGGAATTTCAGTGCGAGGGCGTGTTCGAGGCGGTTCTGGACGCGCTTGGCGAGATGCCGCTGCCGCCCTATATCCATGAAAAGCTTCAGGATCCGGAGCAGTATCAGACGGTTTATGCCAAACGGGAAGGCAGCGCCGCCGCGCCCACGGCGGGACTGCATTTCACGCCCGCTCTTCTGGATACCATCCGTGCACGGGGCGTGGACGTGGTGCCCGTGCTTCTGCACGTGGGTCTTGGCACCTTCCGGCCGGTGAAGGAGGAAGAGGTTGAAAACCACCTCATGCACGAGGAGTACTACGAGGTTACAAAGGAGCAGGCGGACAGGATCAACGGGGCCAGAGCGCGGGGCGGGCGCATCATCTGCGCCGGCACAACCACCGTGCGCACGCTTGAAACCGTGGCGGATGAAAACGGAATTGTGCACCCGCAAAGCGGCATGACCAGCATTTTCATCACGCCCGGGTACCGTTTCAAGGCCTGCGACGGGCTGATGACCAATTTCCATCTGCCGGAAAGCACCCTTCTGATGCTGGTATCGGCGCTGCTTGGGCGGGAAAAGACGCTTGACTGTTACCGGGAAGCGGTTCAGAAGCGTTATCGCTTTTTTTCCTTCGGGGACGCGATGTTTATCGCCTGACAGAAGCATTTTCAGCCGTTTTCAGGCAATTTTGCCGGAAAAAAAGGTTGCAAAAGCAATCGGTCTGTGCTACAATTCTTCGGTATCACGCACGCGCGCCGATGACCCGTTTGTGCCGAAAGGTGACCGGGACCAAATGAAGCGCGCGGTGGAGAAAACAAGGAGGAAAGAACCATGGCAGTCATTTCTATGAAGCACCTTCTGGAAGCGGGCGTCCATTTCGGACATCAGACCCGCCGCTGGAACCCGAAGATGGCCCCGTACATCTTCACCGAACGCAACGGCATCTACATCATCGACCTGCAGAAGACCGTCCGCAAGATTGACGACGCGTATATGTTCGTGCGCAACCTCGCGATGGAAGGCAAAACCCTGCTCTTCGTGGGCACCAAGAAGCAGGCTCAGGAGAGCATTGAAACCGAAGCGAAGCGCTGCAACATGTTCTATGTGAACAACCGCTGGCTGGGCGGCATG
>CAMOIA010000073.1 GCA_946615785.1 uncultured Clostridia bacterium | reverse complement strand
GCACATCACGGCATCCCTCCACGCCTGCGGATCCTGCTCGGTCCAGCCGGGCTGTGGGAAGGCGATGGGATAGGATTTGGAGACCTCGTTCAGGATGTCGCCCTGATCGTTGACCAGCAGCAGTTTTACCGCCGAGGTACCGAGATCAACACCGATGTAGAGCATGGTGAACCCTCCTTATTGTTGTTTCCAGAAGACGGGCATATCGTCGATGGGCGCTTTGACACGGATGTGTTTTCCGCCCTCGATCACTTCTTCGGTGCCTTCGCGAACCCATTTGCCCTCGGGCAGATAGACGTCGCGTTCGAACTGGTCCTTTTCAAAGATGGGGGCCACAAGGCATTCCGGGCCGAACATGTACTGGTCTTCAAGCCCCCAGCAGGCGGGATCGGACGGGAATTCGTAGAACATGGGGCGGATGATGGGGCTGCCGTTTTCGTGCGCTTCTTTGTACAGGGAGGCGATGTAGGGCTTCATGGCGATGCGCTTTTCATAATACTTGCGCATGATGGCGTAATTTTCCTCGCCGTAGGACCAAAGCTCGTTGTTCTGGCCGGTGTGCAGGTAGCCGCCGCCGAAATCGCGGGTATCCAGCGGGGGAATGTTGTAAGGGCCGCGGTCGCCGTGCATGCGCAAAACCGCGCTGTACACCGCGAACTCGTACCAGCGGATCAGAAGCTGCCGGAAATCGGGATCGTTCACGTCGTCGGTCATGAAGCCGCCGATGTCCGTCGTCCACCAGGGAATGCCGGCAAGGCCCATGTTGAGGCCGCACTGCAGCTGTTCGCGGAAGCTTTCAAAGGTGCTCGGCACGTCGCCGGACCAGATGACGTTTCCGTATTTCTGGCTTCCGGCCCAGCCGCACCTAAGCAGGTTCACGACGTCCTTCACGCCTTCGGCTTTCATGCCGTCAAAGAAGGCGCGGGAATACCACTGCGGATACATACAGGAGCAGCTCAGCGCAGGGCCGGCCTGGTAACGGTAGTTTTCAAAATCGTACACGCCCAGATCGGGCTCGGAATTGTCCAGCCAGAAGCCGTCGATGCCGTAGTCGAAATAGTTCTGCTTGCATTTTTCCCAGATGTATTTGCGGGTTTCCGGGTTGAAGGGGTCGATTTCCACGCAGTCGCCCTGATAGTCGTAGGTCTGCGCCGCGCCACGCTCGGTGCGCATGAGCAGGCCGCGTTCTTCCATTTCGCCGAAGTTTTCGCTCTTGCGGTCCACGCTCGGCCATACGGACACGATGACCTTTATGCCCATTTCGTGCAGTTCGTCACACATGGCCTTCGGGTCCGGCCAGTACTTTGCATCAAAGCGCCAGTCGCCCTGGTAGGGCCAGTGGAAAAAGTCGATCACGATCTGGTCGATATGGATGCCCTCTTTCTGATAGGCACGCGCGACGGAAAGCACTTCTTCCTGGGTGCGGTAACGCAGCTTGCACTGCCACAGGCCCATCCGGTCCTCCGGGAACATGGGCGCGCGGCCGACCGCAGCGGTGAAATTGCGCAGGATATCCTTCGGCCCGTCGCCGCAGGTGATGAAAATATCCATCTGCTTTGTGGAATTGGCTTTCCATTCGGTCAGGTTTTTCGCGAACGTTACCGATCCGACCGCGGGATTGTTCCACAGGAAACCGTAGCCGAGGCTGGAAACGGCGAAGGGGATGCTGATCTGGCTGTTGCGGTGGCACAGTTCCAGCGTGCAGCCCTTCAGGTCCAGGTCCTTCTGCTGGTACTGGCCCATGCCGTACAGCTTTTCGCCTTCGTTCGCGTCAAAGCGGACGGTGAGGGCGTATTCGCTTCCGCCCTGCACGCCTTTCCATTCGCGGTTCACAACCTTCAGGCAGCGGCTGGTTTTGACGATGGTGCCGTCATAGCTGCGGTAATATTCCCGCAGGATTTTTTTGCCGTCGCGCAGGTACGTGACGACGCCCGCGAAATTGACCACGGCCTTTACGCGGCCGTTTTCAATGGACGCTTCCGGACGCTTGTCGATGGTGCCGTCCCCGGCCCAGTGATCCACTTCATATACGCTGATTTTTGCCTGCGGCTTTTCAACTGTTTCCGTCAGCGCCCAGGGGATGTCCAGGACATCCATTCCCATGGCCGCGCGCACGCGCAGACTGTCCCGGCCCCAGGGCTCGATGCGCAGCGTTTCGCCGCGGCGCCTGCAGACAAGCGCATTGTCAGTGATTTCAAATCTCATGTTTTTCCTCCGCCGTTATTCGATCGTCACGTCCACAACGTGCGTGCCGCCGTCGTTGCATGCGGGCACGACGCAGCCGTTCACGTCTTTTCCGTCCACCTTCATGGACACGCTGTGCCGCTCGCCCCTGCCCTTGTTTTCGATGCGGATGTCATAGACGCAGCCGCGGAATTTGCGGGTGATCTGCACATGCTCCATGCATGCTGGCAGGCAGGGCTCGACCATCAGTCCGTCGAACTGCGGCTTGATGCCCAGAATGCCCTGCGTGGCGGCGGTAAGGCCCCAGGCCGCGGTGCCGGTGAGCCAGGAGTTCTTGGCCTGACCAAAGCGCGGCGCTTCGGGACCGGCCACCATCTGGCTGTACACATAGGGCTCGGTATGATGCAGCTGCTGGTCTTCAATGTAGGCCGGGCAGGTGCGCCTGTAGATGTCAAAGGCGCGGTCGCCGTGGCCAAGGCCCGCTTCCGCGAGCACGATCCAGGGGTTGTTGTGGCAGAAGATGCCGCCGTTTTCCTTGTATCCCGGCGGATAGCTGGACACTTCGCCAAGTTCGACATGGTATTTGGTGTACGCCGGCGCCAGGATGGCGACGCCGTGTTTGGAGAGCAGCTTTTCCCGGACGGAGGCCATGGCCTTTTCCGCCATGCCGTTTTCCCGTCCGACCCCGGCCATGACCACAAAGCCCTGCGGCTCGATGTAGATCTGGCCTTCCTCGCACTCGTGGCTGCCGACCTTCTTGCCGAAGGCGTCGTAGGCGCGCAGGAAGTATTCGCCGTCCCAGCCGTGTTCTTCAATGGCCTTCGTCATCTGCGCCTTCCAGGCGGGCACCTTCCCGGCTTCTTCCGCCCAGCCAAAGCGCGCACACAGGGCGGCGTAATCGTCCGCGACCGAAACGAACATGCCGGCGATGAAGACGCTTTCCGCCACGCCGCTCTCGAAATTCGCGGTGGTCTGGAAGCTCTCGCCCGGGGTCTCGGAGAAGCAGTTCAGGTTCAGGCAGTCGTTCCAGTCCGCCCGGCCGATCAGCGGCAGGCCGTGCGGCCCGAGGTGATCGAGGGTGTAATGGAAGGAGCGGCGCAGGTGCTCCATCAGGGTCTGGGCCTTGCCCTCGTCGTTGTCAAAGGGCACCTTTTCGTTCAGGATGGAAAGATCTCCGCTTTCCTTTATATATGCGCTCACGCCGAAGATCAGCCAGAGGGGGTCGTCGTTGAAGCCGCTGCCCACCTCGAAATTGCCGCGCTTGGTGAGCGGCTGGTACTGGTGGTAGGCGCTGCCGTCCTCAAACTGGGTGGCGGCGATGTCCAGAATGCGTTCCCGCGCGCGGGAGGGAATCAGGTGCACGAAACCGAGCAGATCCTGCGAGGAATCGCGGAAGCCCATGCCGCGGCCGATGCCGCTTTCATAATAGCTGGCGGAACGGGACATGTTGAAGGTGACCATGCACTGGTACTGGTTCCAGATGTTCACCTGGCGGTCGAAGCGTTCGTCGCCGGAACGGATGTTGAAGATCGAAAGCATGTCGTCCCAGTAGGCCTTCTGGGCGGCAAGGGCGGCCTCAAACTGGTCGTCGCGCTCGAATTTGGCAAGCAGTGCCTTTGCCCTGACCTTGTTGATCACGCCGGGGGCGGAGAATTTTTCTTCCTTCGGGTTTTCGATATAGCCGAGCACAAACAGGAAGCTCTTTTCCTCACCGGGCGCCAGGCAGGCCTTCACGTGGTGGCTCGCGACGGGGGCCCAGCCGCTGGCGACGCTCATGCGGCTCCTGCCCTCCAGCACGGCGGCAGGCTCTGAAAAACCGTTGTAGGCGCCAAGGAAGGCGTCCCTGTCCGTATCGAAGCCTTCGACGGGGGCGTTCACGGCAAAGAGCGCGTAATGGTTGCGGCGCTCGCGGTATTCGGTCTTGTGGTAGATGACGCTGCCCTCCACCTCTACCTCGCCGGTGGAGAAATTGCGCTGGAAGTTCTGGGAATCGTCCTGGGCGTTCCAGAGGCACCACTCCACGAAGCTGAACACGGAAACGTCCTTTTCAGCGTTCGAAGTGTTTTTGAGGGTCAGCTTCGTGACCAGGGCGTCCTCGCCGCGCGGCACCAGGGAGACCTGGGTGCAGGAAAGACCGTTCTTTTCACCGGTAATTTTCGTGTATCCAAGGCCGTGACGGCACTCGTAATGATCAAGCGGGGTTTTCATGGGCCGCCAGCCGGGGTTCCAGACGGTGCCGTTGTCCCTGATGTAGAAGTACAGGCCGCCTTCGTCCAGCGGAACGTTATTATAGCGGTAGCGCGTGATGCGAAGAAGCCGGGCGTCCTTATAGAAGCTGTAACCGCCGGACGTATTGCTCATGAGGGTGAAGAAGGTCTCGCTGCCCAGGTAGTTGATCCAAGGGGAAGGGGTATCAGGCCGGGTAATGACAAATTCCCGTGCCGCGTCATCGAAATGACCGTAAGCCATAAAGCACCTCCGTATGATCGAAATCGTTTTAGGACGAAACGATGTCCAAATCCTTGTCCACAGTGATAGAATACGCCATCCTATATGAAAACGCAAGAGGATTTTCGGAGATTGACTGGTATTTTTTACTAAAATTTTCCCCTAAAACCAAAAAAAATTTCCAAAAAAGGTTGCATTTGTCCCAAATCAATGCTATACTGATTGCGAAAACGGTTTAGAACCCCCAGGATATCCGGGCTGCAAATTCAACCTCAAGGAAAGGACATTCCCATGAAACATGCGACGATCAGGGATTTGTCCGCCGCCTGCGGTCTGTCAGTATCGACCGTATCCAAAGCGATCAACGGCTACAGCGATATCAGTGAGGAGACGCGGCAGCTGGTGCTCAAGTGCGCGGCAGACATCGGCTATTTTCCAAACGCCACGGCCCGCGCGCTCAAGACCAGCCGGTCCAACAATCTGGGTGTCCTGTTTGAAGTCGACAACGTTTTCGGTCTCACCCATCCGTTTTTTGCTTCCATTCTGAACGCCTTCAAGGCGGAAGCGGAAGCGCGGGGGTACGACATTACCTTCATCTCCAATTGCCTTGGCGACGGCACCATGAGCTACCTCAGCCACTGCCGGTACCGCAATGTGGACGGCGTGTGCCTGACCTGCGCGGATTTCCAGTCGCCGGGCGTGCGGGAACTGGCGGAAAGCACCATCCCCTGCGTCACGATCGACCACATGTTCAACCGCTGGCCGAGCGTGCTTTCGGACAACGTGGGCGGCATGCGGCTTCTGACCGAGTACGTGATTTCCAAAGGCCACCGGCGCATCGCCTACCTGCACGGGAAGGGCGGCACCACGGTGACGGAAAAGCGCGTGACGGGTTTTTACCGGGCGCTTGAAGCCGCCGGGATTCCGACAAACCTGACGACCCTGATGGAGGGCGTGTACATGGATCCGGCCGACACGCGGGTGAAGACGCGGCAGCTTCTGGATATGCCGAACCCGCCGAGCTGCATCCTGCTTCCGGACGACTACACCTACCTTGGCGCCATGGAAGCGGCCATGGAAAGAGGACTGCGCATCGGGAAAGACATTTCCTTTGCGGGTTACGACGGCGTTCCCTTCAACCAGATGTCAAGCCCGGTGCTCACCACCGTCCGGCAGGATACGGACGCCATCGGGCGGGAGGCCGCAAGAAGGCTGATCGAGTGTATTGAGAAGCCGAACACCGCCGGGAGCGAGCCTGTGACGATTCCCTGCTCGCTGATCCCGGGCGAAACGGTCGGGGAATGTGCCGGCTGAGGTTCCGTTTTCAATCTGTTCATTATTAAAGCTGCGGCGCTGCGGCTGCAAAGGAGTTGGTGTCATGAAGAGCAAAGAAAGAGGTCTTCAGGGCTTCCTGGCAAACTGCTGGAAGCACAGGGCGCATATCGTGATGGCGCTGCCCGCCTTCCTGGTGCTGTTTTTCATCATGTACGTGCCCATGAGCGGCCTTGTGCTCGCGTTTGAAAAGTTCGACTATTCCAAGGGCATCTTTGGAAGCGAATGGGTGGGGTTCAGCAATTTTGAATTCCTGATCAAGAGCAAGAACACCTTCCTCACCATGACGCGCAACACCGTACTGTACTACCTGCTGTTCACGGCGGTGGGAACGCTGCTCAACATTGTGGTGGCCATTTCCATCGACCAACTGGCCTTCAAGCGTGCGGCAAAGACCATGCAGACCCTGATGATCATCCCTGTGTTCATCTCCTACGCCGCGGTCCAGTTCATCGTGTTTGCGTTCATCGATTCCCGCACGGGCCTGATCAACAACGCGCTGGGCACGAGCGTCCGCTTCTATTCGAAGGCAAGCTACTGGCCCTGGATCCTGCTGATCGTCAAGATCTGGAAGGACACAGGCTACGGCTCCGTATTGTACATGAGCGTCCTTTCCGGTATCGACACCTCCCTGTATGAAGCGGCCGATATCGACGGCGCGAACAAATGGCAGCAGATCCGCCATATCACCGTCCCGAGCCTCATCCCCATGGTGACGGTCATGCTGCTGCTTTCTGTCGGCAACGTGATGCGTTCTGATACCGGTCTTTTCTATCAGGTTACCAGGAACAACGGCGCGCTGTACAACACGACGCAGGTTATCGATTCCTACATCCTGAACCAGATCCTCAAGTCTTCCAACTTTGGCTACACCGCCGCCGCTTCCTTCTTCCAGAGCGTGGTTGGACTGCTCTTGATGCTGTTTGCGAACTTCATGGTTCGTAAGATCGAGCCTGAGAACGCGCTGTTCTGATGAAAGGAGGATGCGATCATGCAGGCATTTGAAACACCCAGAAAACGTCATGTCCATGAAAGAACGAAGAAAATAGGTCCCGGTCAGATCATTCTGCTCCTTTGTGTCCTTCTGTTCACCGTGTTCTGCGCGGCTCCGGTGCTATTGGTCTTCATCTCCGCGTTCGCGGATGAAATGTACATCAACCAGCACGGCTTCTCCTTCTTCCCGGAAGTGTGGAGCATGAACGGTATGAACAGCGTGCTCAGATACGGCAGCCAGCTGGTGCAGTCCTACATCGTGACCATCTTTGTCACGGTCGCCGGCACGTTCCTTGGCCTTCTGGTCATGAGCATGTACGCTTACTCCATCAGCCGCCCCGGGTTCAGGCTGAGCAAGTTCCTCTCCATTTTCCTTCTGATCCCCATGCTGTTTAACGGCGGTCAGCTCGCGGGCTATATCGTGTTCACCAGCTGGTACGGCCTGAAGGACAACCTGCTGCTTCTGATCCTGCCGCTGTGCGTGACCACGATGAACGTGATCATCCTGCGCACCTACATCGCAAACTCGATCCCGGGCGAACTGATGGAGGCCGCCACGATCGACGGCGCGGGCAACTACCGCACCTTCTTCCAGATCACCCTGCC
>CAMOIA010000072.1 GCA_946615785.1 uncultured Clostridia bacterium | reverse complement strand
GCCTTGGCGGCGGACACGACGAACGCGAACAGACGCTGAACCAGCTGCTGGTCGAGATGGACGGCTTCACCGCCAACGAAGGCGTGATCGTACTGGCCGCCACCAACCGCAGGGACATCCTGGACCCGGCGCTTCTGCGCCCGGGGCGCTTCGACCGCCAGGTGACGGTAAACTACCCCGACCAGGAAGGCCGTATCGCCATTCTGAAGGTGCATTCCCGCGGCAAGCCCCTTGCCGAGGATGTCGACCTTGAAAACATCGCCAAGCGCACGCCGTTTGCAACCGGCGCCGATCTTGAAAACATCATGAACGAAGCCGCCATCGTGGCCGCCCGGAAAAAAGAAACGGCCATCTCTCAATCCCTTCTCGTGGAAGCGGTCGAGCGCGTACAGATGGGGCCCGAAAAGCGCAGCCACAAAGTGCTTGAGGAAGACCGGCGGATCACCGCCTATCACGAAGCCGGCCACGCCATCGTGGGCCATTTCCTGCCGCTGTGCGACGATATCCATATGGTCACCGTCGTGCCCAGGGGGCAGGCGGCCGGCCTTACGCTGGCGCTTCCGGAAAAGGAATTTGACCACGAAGGCAAACAAAAGCTCCTGCAGCAGATCACCATGCTGCTTGGCGGCCGCGCCGCCGAATACCTGACGCAGGAGGACATCTGCGTGGGCGCGGTGAGCGATCTGAAACGTGCCACGGAAATTGCCCGCGCCATGGTGACCAAGTTCGGCATGAGCGACAAGCTCGGCACGATGTACCTCGCCAACGACCAGGAGGTCTTTGTCGGCATGGAATTCGGCCAGACCCGCGAGTATTCCGAAGGCACCGCCTGTGAAATCGACAGCGAGGTCAGGCGCATCCTGACCGACTGCTACGCCCAGGCGCTTGCCATCCTGCGCGAGCACATGAAAGAGCTCAAAGGGCTCGGCGAGCTCCTGATTGAAAAAGAAACTGTGAACCGTGCCGATTTCCTCCAATTCATCGAAAACTGCAGCGCCCCCGCCGCCGGCGAAGGCGGCATTCAGTAAAGCAGGCATACCAGGAGAACCTTTTTTCATGAACTATCAGAAGCAGGGCTATCAGACGGTCAGTCCCCCGACGGACAGGAAGAAGCCCAGGACACGAAAACCAAAGAAAAAAAACAGCCGTTCAACCCTTTCCACCGTCTGGAAGGTAATGCGCGTCATTCTCCTTCTGGTCCTGATCGGCGGCGTCGTTTTCGGCGTAAACTGGTACAACGCATACCGGGAAACCAAACGCTACGACGGGATTTTCCCGGACAACATCTCCATCGACGGCATTTCGCTTGGCGGAATGACCCTGCAGCAGGGGTATGACGCGCTGGTTTCAAGGGCGGTCGAGCGGCAGAATTCCTGGACGCTGGACCTGACCTACAACGGGCATCTGTACTATACCCTGAACAACGATTCGCTCGGCATCCGCACCAGCCTGCAGGAAATCTACGACATGGTCATGGATGCCTACAGCATCGGGCATACGGGCAGCGCCTTTCAGCGCCGGGACGAATTGAAAGCGCTCGAAACCAAGCCCTATGAACGCTACACCACCCAGAGCCGGCTTTCCACCGATTACCTTGACCAGATCCTGAACGCCATCGCGGCGGACATGTATATGGAACCCCAGGACGCGTACCTCGCCGCGTTCAATCCGGACGCGGCCGATCCCTTCACCATCGTCTCCGAACAGCCGGGCCGCAGCCTTGACACCGCGGCGGCAAAGACAAGAATCCTCGCCATGGCATCAAGCGGTGAATCCGGCACCCTGGAGCTGGAGCCGACGCCCCTTGAAGCAAACATTACCACTGCGGACGTGCGCAGCGGCGTGGCGCTGATTTCCACGGGAACGACGCCCATTTCCACCTCCTCCACAGAAAACCGCAACAACAACATCCGCGTGGCCTTTTCGCGCTTTAACGGCCTGGTGGTACCCAGCGGCGGCAGGGTGTCCTTTAACGATACGGTCGGCGAGCGCACCAAGGCCAACGGCTTTTACGAGGCGGACGAGTATGTTTACGGCGACCTTGTGGTGGGCGTCGGCGGCGGCGTGTGCCAGGCGAGTTCCACCATCTACAAGGCCGTACTGACCGCCAATCTGAAGGTGAACAAGCGTGAGCCGCACAGCGAGCTTGTTTCCTACACCACTTTCGGTCAGGACGCCACCGTGTACTGGGGCGGCAGAAAAATCGATTTTGTGTTCACCAACAGCTCCGTCGCGCCGATCTATATCACCGCGCATGTGGAAAAAACGGGCAGGGAGCTTCAGTGCGTCGTCAGGATCTACGGAAAAAGCCTCGGGACGAGCTATTACACCCTGGATACCCGCACGGTGGAGATCATTCCCCAGCCGGAAGAGCCTGAATACATCAAGGACACCAGGCACGATTACGTAACCTACACGGACGAACAGTACCAGATCCGCACCGGCAGGGAAGGCTTCATCAACGAAACCTACCTTCTGTACTGGGAAAACGGGGTCTTCGTTTCGGAAATGCTTGTCAGCCGGGATGTCTACGAGGCCAAAGCGGATTGTTTCTATGTGGGCACGCTGACGCCGCAGATTCTGGAATAACCAAAGCATACGGGCCGTCAGGCCCGTTTTTTTGACAGGAGCACCATGAACGCAAAAGAAGCCTTAAAAACCTATTTCGGCTACTCCGCCTTCCACCCCGGGCAGGAGATCATGATCAGCGCCCTGACCCACGGGCAGGACGCCCTCGGCGTAATGCCGACCGGCGCGGGCAAATCCCTCTGCTATCAGATTCCGGCGCTGCTGTTTCCGGGCATTACGCTCGTCATCTCCCCTCTTCTGTCCCTGATGAAGGATCAGGTGCGGGCCCTGAACCAGTCCGGCATTCCCGCGGCCTACATCAATTCCTCCCTCACCGAAGGGCAGATCCGGAAGGCGCTTCTCTTCGCCTCCGAGGGCAAATACAAAATCATCTACGCCGCGCCCGAAAGGCTTGTTTCCCCTGCTTTTCTCGCCTTCGCCTGCGCTGCGCCGATCGATCTTGTCGCGGTGGACGAGGCCCACTGCATTTCCCAGTGGGGCCAGGACTTCAGGCCCAGCTACCTGAAGATCGCGGATTTTATTGCCCGCCTGCAAAAACGGCCCGTCGTCGGCGCGTTTACGGCCACCGCCACCGAACGCGTGCAGCGCGACATTCTGGACGCCCTGCGCCTTAAGAATCCAAAGGTGCTCGTCACAGGCTTTGACCGCAAAAACCTGTTCTTTTCCGTCCAGCGCCCCAGAAACAAGGACGAATGGCTTCTTGACTACCTCACAAGGCACCGGAACGAGAGCGGCATCATCTACTGCGCGACCCGAAAAACCACCGACAAAGTGGCGGACGAACTGAACGCGCACGGCTTTCCCTGTGCCCGCTACCACGCCGGCATGGAAACGAATGCGCGCACGGAAAACCAGGACCGCTTCATTCAGGAGCAGTGCAGCCTGATCGCGGCGACGAACGCCTTCGGCATGGGCATAGACAAATCCAACGTCCGCTTCGTCATCCATTATAATATGCCCCAGAGCATGGAAAACTACTATCAGGAGGCAGGCCGTGCCGGGAGGGACGGCGAAAGCGCCGAATGCGTGCTGCTCTATTCCCCGCAGGACGTCATCATTGGGCGTTTTCTGATCGACCAGAAAGAGGCGCGTGAGGACATCGACGAAGAGACGGCCGAGCGGCAAAAAAACCTCGACCGCACCCGGCTGCGCCAAATGGAGAATTACTGCACACAGGAAGGCTGTCTTCGCAAAAGCATTCTTACGTATTTCGGAGAAAAAGCGGAAGAAAACTGCGGAGCCTGTTCCTTCTGCGTTGGGGCCCACACCGCCGTGGACGCGACCGCGGACGCCGTGAAAGCCGTTATGGGCGTGCTTGAAATGAACGGGCGCTACGGGCTCAGCCTGACAGCACAGGTTCTGCGCGGCAGCGTCGGGGACATCGAAAAGCGCAAAAAAACAGCGCCTCTGCGCTGCTACGGTTCCCTTTCCGAATATACCGAAGAAGAACTGAAATCGCTTCTTCAGCTCCTTTGCCGGGAGAACATGCTTTACCGGACCGAGGACGAAAAATACCCGCTCCTCAAGGCCGGGCCGGATGCGAAAAGCCTGCTCGCAGGTGACCAGCGGTTGCTCTGGTTCCGCCCGTCTCCGTCGGTCCCCGCAAAAGCAAAATCGCAGGCCGCATCCTGGGATGTGGACGACCTGCTCGTCCGCCTCAAGGGGCTGCGCAAAGCCATCGCGGATGCGAGACGGGTTCCGCCCTACATCATTTTCAGCGACAGCGCGCTTATGGACATGTGCCGGAAGCTGCCGGTATCCCGGGACGAATTCATGACCGTATCCGGCGTAGGCTTCAGGAAAGCCGAAGATTTCGGTCCCCAGTTCCTCTCCGTCATCCGCGAATACTGCGAGGTTCGGTCCTTACGTCCGCTGCCCAGGGAAGCCGCCGCAAGACCGCCCCGAAAAACCTGGACCAAAGCCGCCCGCGCACGTTTTGGCCTGACGCCCGCGGAAGCCGCTGCGTTCAGCCCGAAGGCCTCCATGACCGCCGCGGAACTGGCCGCGCAGATGAGCGGCCTGAAGGAACCGAAGGAAATCAAGAAAATCTTCGGTGTCGACATCGAAGAGCGCCTGACCGCGCTCGGATGGCTCAAAGAGACGGAAAAAGCGCTGCTCCCGACCGAAGAAGGACGCAGGCACGGCATCGAAACGATCGAAAAAACAGCGCAGAGCGGTCAACTGTACCGCACCTGCGCCTATCCCGGGAAAGCACAGACGGAGATCCTGCATCTCTATACAGAAATGAAGCCCTCCGAAAGCGAATGATCACCTGCGCCAGCGAAGCTGCCAGAAAGCGATGGCGGCGGCAGCGGCCACGTTCAGGGAATCGACCCCCGGCGCCATGGGAATGCATACGGTATGGTCGCAGCCGGCAATGGTCTCATCCTTCAGCCCCGTATCCTCCGTGCCAAGGTAAATCGCAAGCTTCTCCCTGGACGCAAGGAACGGATCGTCCAGCGCCATGGAATCCGCCCTCAGTGCCATGCAGACCCTGGAAAAGGCCATCTCCCCGAGCGCCGATATGCCGGAATCCGCTTCCGTGCGGGCCCAGGGCAGGCGAAACACGGTGCCCATGCACACGCGCACGCACCTGCGGTGGTACACGTCGCAGCAGGACGGCGTCAGCAGCACCCCGTCCAGCCCCAGCGCGGCCGCGGATCTGAAAATCGCACCCAGGTTGCTTGGCTCCGTGATGTTTTCAAGCACCGCGATCCGGTGCGCCTTCTCGCACACCGAGGCCAGCGTCCGCTCCTTCGGCCTGCGCATGGCAATCTGCACCCAGCTGCGCTCAAGCCGAAACCCGGTCAGTGCCGCCAGAACGTCGTCAGGCCCGACATAGACCGGCGCGTCGCCGCAGCGGGATAGAATCCGCCTGCCCTCTTCGCTTTCAAGATGCCTTTCCCGCATCAGCACGGAAACCGGCGCAAAGCCCGCATCCAGGGCGGACAGCACCACCTTCGGCCCTTCCGCGATGAACATGGCGTCCTCAGGATGCTGTTTTGCACGGAGCATGGCGTCCGAATGCTGAAAGAAGACCTCCGTTCCCGGATGGGAAGGGCTTTCAATGCGAATGATCATATGCGCTCCTTCAAAAACGGGGCTGCGAGCTCTGGCTCGGCAGCCCCGTTTGCATTTGTTTATACAGGCATCGTGCCGTTTTCACGGTCAAAGGTGGTCGGATCGGCCTTCATCTGCTGGGCCTGCCGCCACTCAAAGAACTTGGTGGCGACCTGCGGGAAGAGCGCGTAAGAAAGCACGTCCTCGTCCTGCTGGATCCATTTGGCCGCTTCCTTGCGGTATTTTTCCAGTTCCGGGGGAATGTCGTCGGCGGGCCGGTGATCGATCACCTTCATATCGCCGATGATCTTCTTCCGGAATTCCGGATCGACCTTACCGGGCAGCCTGCCATATTCGCCCGCAAGCAGGCCTTTGCTTTCCTTGGTCACCATCTTGTACCGCTCGCCGCCGATGATGTTCATCACCGCCTGGGTGCCGACGATCTGTGAGGTGGGCGTCACAAGGGGCGGATACCCGAAATCCTCGCGCACCCGCGGAACTTCCGCGAGCACTTCCTCGTATTTGTCCATCTTCCCCGCCTGCTTGAGCTGGCCGATCAGGTTGGAGAGCATGCCGCCCGGCACCTGGTACATGAGAGTGTTCACGTTGGTGGAAAGCACCTTGCCGGGATCGCGCCAGCCATCCTTCGTCAGGCGCTCAGCCACGGTGCGGAAATGCGCCGCGATCTCGCTCAGAAGCTTCAGGTCCATGCCGGTATCGTATTCCGTGCCCTGCAGCGTCGCCACGATCGATTCCGTGGTCGGCTGGCTCGTGCCGTTGCCGAGCGGGCTTAAGGCGGTGTCGATCACGTCAACGCCCGCTTCCACGGCCTTAAGCAGCGTCATGGCGCCGGTGCCGGTGGTATCATGCGTATGCAGCACGATCGGAAGCTTCGTATTCTTTTTCAGCTTGGTGATCAGGCTGTAGGCCGCGTAGGGCAAAAGCAGGTTCGCCATATCCTTGATGCAGATGATATCCGCGCCCATATCCTCGATCCGTTTGGCCAGCTCCACGAAGTACGCCTCGGTGTGCACGGGCGAAATGGTGTAGCTCATCGCCACCTCCGCCGTGCCGTTGTACGCCTTGGTCGCCTTCACAGCGGTCTGCATATTGCGCAGATCGTTCAGAGCGTCGAAGGTGCGGATAATGTCGATGCCGTTATCGATGGATTTTTTGACGAAATAATCGACCACGTCGTCCGCGTAATGCTTGTATCCCAGGATATTCTGCCCGCGCAGAAGCATCTGCAGCTTGGTGTTGGGCAGCGCCTTGCGAAGCTGGCGCAGCCTGTCCCAGGGATCCTCGTTCAAAAAGCGCAGGCAGCTGTCAAAAGTGGCGCCTCCCCAGCATTCCAGGGAAAAATAGCCCGCCTTGTCCAGCTTTTCACAGGCCGGGAGCATCTCATCCAGGCGCATTCTGGTCGCCGCCTGGCTCTGATGCGCATCTCGTAAAATGGTATCGGTGATCCTGACCTGATGGGGCGTGTGATCAGCCATGAAATGATTCCTCCTTCATATGCCAAATGCCTTATGGTTCTTCTGCCGCACCGCCTCTGCGGCCCGGCAAATGTCCGATTTGCGCCGGCACATTTCTGCGCGTCAGCCAAACATGCTCAGCAGCACGCCCGCGGCGATGGCCGAACCGATCACGCCGGCCACGTTCGGGCCCATGGCGTGCATCAGCAGGAAATTGCCGGGGTTGGCCTTTTTGCCTTCTTCATTGGAAACACGCGCGGCCATGGGCACGGCGGAAACGCCTGCCGACCCGATCAGGGGGTTGATGGTGCCGCCGGAAAGCTTGTTCATCAGCTTCGCAAGCAGCACGCCGCCCGCCGTACCGCAGCCGAAGGCCACGATGCCCAGCGCGATGATTTCGATCGTGCGGATGCTGATAAACGTCGTTGCCGTCGCCGTCGCGCCGACCGTGAGTCCCAGGAAAATGGTCACGAT
>CAMOIA010000071.1 GCA_946615785.1 uncultured Clostridia bacterium | reverse complement strand
GTCCGGCCCCATATCCAGGATATTCTTGACCTAGTAATACTCCACGCCCGGCACCCGCACGAAAGCGCAGGCCCCCGCCGACTGGGCCGCCAGCACGTGATGATAGATTTCCCGCCTGTCCATCATGCCGTGCTCGGAATCGATCCATACAAAATCACAGCCGGAATAGCCGACGATTTCGCTCACAGACGCGTCGGCCAAAAGGACAAAGACCCCCACCACGGGCTCCTCCCGCTGCATTTTCGCGGTGATTCTTTCAAGCCTTTGGTTCATTTTCCAACCGCCTTTCACGCGCGCATCATTTTATTTTGGGAACAGAACCAATATACCATGAAACGGGGCTTTTTGGAAGAAAAAGCAGGCGCAGGATTTCATCGTTTCTTTTCGCCGCGAAAGATAAAGAAAAGGCGGCACCGTACAGGGCGCTTTCTGAACGTTCCGCTGTACGATACCGCCATTCTTCCGGTAAACGTCCCGGATTCTGCCCGCCGGCCCTGCGATCCCCTTTCAGGCTCCATACCGGGCCTGGAAAAGGGGATTGTGCCGGGAAGACAGGCACACGCCCGGATTAAAAATCGTAATCCTCGGGCAGCATGCCGCCGGGCATGTATTCCACCGCCACCCGGTCGCGTTCGGGAATCGTCACGACGTCCCCGTTGCCATACTGGATGGCCGTAAGGCGGCAGCGCACATACGCGCATCCGTCGGGCAGGTCCGCGTCCACGGTGGCGTTGAACTGTTCGCCGGGCTTCACCGTCCGGTCATAGTGCACGGTGCCGACGGTTCCGCCGCTTTTCAGGGTCTGCGCCATGCCGTAGCGGTCCATCGCGCTCCATTCGATGTCAAAGCCCGTGATTTCCTTTCCGCTCCCCTTCACAAAGGTGTTGCTGTAATTGAGCACGCCGAAAATAAAGGATTTTTCGGGCACCGTCTCGGCAAGGCTTTCCGGATATTCAAGCTTCAGGGGCTGCGCGGCAATGGAAACCTGCAGATCGTCGATCACATCCGCGCCGGTGATCGCGTACGCAGGGTCGTCCTGATAGCCCATGGCAAAGCGAACGCTGACAAGGCGCAGATCCTCCTGCACGTTTCCGTCCGCGTCCAGAAGACCGCAGGCCTTAAGGCCTTCGTAATACCATTTCCAGGGGTTCTCCTCCGGTGCCTTTACGCTGCCTTCGGTTTCGCTCCCGTCAAGGAACGTGACGCGGATCTTGGCCGCCCCGGCGTTTTCCGAAAGCGCGCGCAGAAGGCTGTACAGATTGCTGCCCAGGTTCACGGCGTACGCGCCGACCCCGTTATCGCCCTCTGTCAGAAAGTCGCTGTCCTCGTCCCAGTCAAGTTCCAGCGTCATGCTGCCCACGTCCAGGAAAAGTCCGGTCACCGGCAGGTCGTATTCGCCGATGCAGTCCACCTCAATATAGGGGATCACGGTTTCATAGCTGCACATGATGCCCGGAACCACGGTGATTCTGCCCTCGTCCGCTTCGAAGGTGAGCGGGCTGCTCAGATCCGCGTAGGCGCAGGTAACCGTATAATCCTCAAACACGTCGTCCGGGTTGTTGTAGGTAAAACAGATGTAGTCATAATATGGCGTACCTTCCGTAAAGGTATAATACTGAATCAGATCTTCGCTGTAGCGCACAGGCGGATTGCCCGTGCCTTCCGCCGCGCCGCAGGCAAAAGTCAGAGCCAGGCACAGCGCTGCAAAGAGAGAAAAAAGCTTTTTCATCTTGGTTTCGTCCTTTCCGGCCTTCGGCCGTTCCATTTGATCCGCACCGCTTACGCCCTGCTTTTTCTGCCCGCAGGCTTTGCTTTTCGGCGCTTTCTCGCCGGGTGCCCCTGTTCTTTGCGGTAACGGTCGATCTCCTCTGCGATCAGGGTATAGTCGCGCTCGAACAGCTCGTCTGATATCAGCCGGTGCAAAAGCGCTTCCGGCACCCACTCCAGCAGCCGCTCGCGAGAGCGCGCTTTGCTGACCGTTTTCAGGGTGGGCAGGTGGCATCTTTCAAGGATATGCGTCACCTCAGGACGCCACAGCAGGGTCAGCTTCAGGCGGATATCGGCGTTGGGGTTCGGGCGCGGACGGCGCATCATGTAAAAATCCAGGCCGCCGTCCCCGGTTTGTTCCGCGGTGATGATGCCCCAGTACGGCGGCAGGTGTTCCTCGATGTGCCTGACGTGGCTCAAGCCGATCACGGCCATGTTGTAATCATAATACCCGTCGTACGCGGCCACCTGGCCGGGCAGGCGGGCATAGCTGTCCGCGTCGCTCTTGATTTCAATGCCGCACAGCGCGTTCTCAAGCACCATCACCGCGTCCGCGCGCGCGCTGCCCGTGGTCTTTTCCTCAAGGATGCGGATCTTCCCGTACATGCCTTCCAGAAACAGAAACAGCGGCTCGCGAATGTCCCGGTCATACAGCATCCGCGCTGAAAACGTACATCGTCTGGCTCTCGAAGGTCTCCCCCGCGCGAAGAAGCGTGGACGGGAACGCCATATGGTGCGGGCTGTCCGGGAAATGCTGCGTCTCCAGCGCAAGCCCGCCGAAAGGCCCGTAATGCTTTCCGCCGTGCCCGTCCTGGTCGAGTCCCTGTCCGCTGTAGGCCTGGATGGCAGGCTCCGTGGTCAGAACGCGCATCCTGCGTCCGCTCGCGTCGTCCCTGAGCGAAGCGGCCTCCTTCAGGCCGTCCCCCGGCAGGATAAAATTGAAATCCAGCCCGTTCACAGCGGCGATGGGCGCATTCTCCGAAGCCTTTGCAAGCAGGTCCGCCACCGTGCGTCCGCGCCGCAGGTCCAGAATGCTTCCCTCAAGGTTCGTCAGGTTTCCCGTGGGAATGAGGCCCTCGTCCACTTCGGTCATGATGAAGCTGTTGATGACGAGCTTCTGCTTCAGGATATCCGCGTCCGAGGAAAGGTTCCAGTAAGCGTGATTGGTGAAATTGACCACGGTGTCCTGGTCGCACGTGGCCATATAGCGGATGGAGAGGGTGTGGCTTTCGTCCCAGGTAAAGGCGACCTGCAGCTGCAGGTTTCCGGGGAAGCCCTCTTCCATGTCGGGAGAAAGGTACTGGAAAATCACGGTGTCTTCCTTCGCGCCCTCCACCGCAGCGGCGGTGAAAAGCCGGGTGTCAAACCCATTTTTCCCGCCGTGCAGGGTGTTCCTGCCGTCGTTTTGATACAGCGTATAGGTTTTCCCGTTCAGCGGGAAGCTGCCGCCGCCGATGCGGTTGGCAAACCGGCCAACGGTCGCGCCGAGGAAACCGCCGTTTGTCTCATAGCCGCGCACGTCGTCATAGCCAAGGCACACCTCGCCGAGCGTTCCGCTGCGGTCCGGCACCATCACGGAAACCAGATGCGCGCCGTAATCGGTCAGGGAAACGCTCGCGCCGTCCTTTGCCGTCAGGGTATAAAGCTTCGTCTCGAGCCCGCCTTCGGTCACGCCGAAGGGTTTCACGGTGATCGACATATTACATTCCCCTTTCGATGGCCTCTTTCATAATGGCCTCCGTCGCGCTCACGCCGCAGCGGTCCGCGCCGTTTGCGTGCATGAGCAGCACCGTATCCAGATCCCGGATGCCGCCGGATGCCTTGACGCGCACGCGCGCGGACACCGACGCGCGCATGAGCGCGATGTCCTCCGCCTTTGCGCCGGCAGTGCCGTATCCGGTGGAAGTTTTCACAAAGTCCGCTCCGCCCTCTTCGCTCAGGCGGCAGGCGAGCCGGATGCCGTCCCTGTCCAGATAGCAGGTTTCAAGAATCACCTTGAGGATCGCGCCGCCGTCGTGCGTGACCTCGGCGATCTTTGCGATCTCGTCCCGGACATACGCTTCTTCGCCGCTGAGAAGCTTGCCGACGGAAAGCACCATGTCCAGTTCCCTGCAGCCGTCCTCAAGCGCCTTCAGGCTTTCATACACCTTCACGTCCGTGCGGTGCATGCCGTGCGGGAAGCCGATCACCGTGCAGGGCAGCACGTCGCTCCCGCGAAGGCAGGCGGTGACGATCTTCATGTCGCCGGGCCTTGCGCACACCGTGGCCGTGTCGTATTTGAGGGCGATGTCACAGCCGCGGCGAATGTCCTCGTCCCTGAGAAACGGCTGCAGGACGGAATGGTCCAGGAGCTTTGCAATTTCGTTTCTTGTCATTCTAAATCACCCTTTCGTTTGTCATCGCCGGGCGGCAAGCGCCTTTCGGCAGTGTTTTTTCACCATGGTTTCCGCGCTGTCGTATTCTTCCGGCGGAAGCCTGAGGATGTACGGCACGATGTGCGGGCCTGAAAACAGATGGATTTCACCCTTCGCGGGCAGAAAGCGGACGGATTTTACGTCCGCCCAGAGAAGGTGCCTCGTCTGGCTGAGGATCATGCTAGAGCCGTCCTCCTGCACGGAGGCGTTCTGCGCCTTTGCGGCCTGCATGCGCGCCATGGAGCGGATGCGGCCGGCCTCGTGCCAGGTCTGCATGTGCGCGCCCTGCGCGTCCAGGCAATACACCAGGATCTCCCGTCCCTGCAGGGAAAGCGCGATAAACAGGCACAAAAGCCCCGCCGGGATCAGCGCGAACACCCAGGCCGCGGTGCCGTTGGTCAGAACCGGCAATGCGCCTGAAAAGCCGGAAAGCGCCGCCTGCCACAGAAACAGGACCGCAAGGCACACAAACGATACGACGGCAAGCAGCACCAGCGCGCTTTTCCACGCCGCCCCGTCGCCAAGCGGCGTGCGGTATACGCGCCAGACGTCCCGCATGGCGCCCGGGCTCAGTTTCCGGCCGCAGGCCGTACAGAGCGCCTCAGGATTGTTTCTTGCGCATTTTGAGCAATACCATGTGATCATTCCCTCAGGATCAACCGCCTTTTCATTCGTTAACAACCGCATTATACACAAAACCGGAGGGAAAAACAACCATAAGGAGGGGAAACGGCAAAACGGGGAGACCAAAGCCCCTGCGGATACCCTGTTTTCATCCGCCTGACGTTTCCGTTGTGTGCGCGCCATGTTTGTGATAGAATACGGGAAAGAAGGGGGTTGCACGCGTATGATTTTTATCGGCATCTGCGGCGCGTCGGGGAGCGGGAAAAGCACCCTCGCGCAGGAACTGACCCGGGACATCGGCGCAAAGACGCTGGTTTTGCAGCAGGACGCCTATTATGTGAACCATCCGGACATGACCTTCGAGGAACGCGCGAAGCTCAATTACGACGAACCCGGCATCTTCGACCATGACGTGCTTTACGAGGACGTGTGCAGCCTGCTCGCCGGGCAGAGCATCCGCAAAAAGGCCTATGATTTTGCCCTGCACGCACGCTGCGACACAAACGAAATGCTCGAGGCGCCGGAAGTGCTGATCCTGGAAGGCATCCACGCCTTCTACGACAAGCGCCTGCTTGGCAAAATGTTTCTCAAGCTCTATGTTTCCGTCGATCCGGACATCTGCCTGCTCCGCCGCATCCGCAGGGACATTACCGAGCGCGGCCGCGACATCGAGTCCATTTCGGAGCAGTACCTTTCCACCGTCAAGCCCATGTACGACAAGTATATCCGCAATTATGTGACGGAAGCGGACGTGGTGGTGATGCGCGGCGGCAAGAATGCCCGCATCGTGGACATTCTGAACGGATACCTGCGCACGCAATTGCAGGGCGGGACCGCCGTCTGAACCTTTTTCGGAAAGATAAAAAGCCAATATGGAGGGAACCCATGAAATGCCTGATCCTGGCCGCGGGGTACGCGACGCGGCTCTATCCCCTGACAGAGCACTTTCCAAAGCCCCTGTTAAAGGTGGGCGACAAGACCATTCTGGACTGGCTGCTTGACGATATCGATCAGAGCGGCGACGTGGACGGGTACGTCGTGGTCTCAAACCACAAATTCGCAGACCACTTTGCCGACTGGGCGAAGGCGCACCGCCTTCCCATCACGGTGGTGGACGATGGGACCTCCACGAACGAAAGCCGTCTCGGGGCCGTGAAGGACATCCAGTTCGCCATCGATTCGCTGAACCTGCGCGACGATCTGCTTGTCATCGCGGGGGACAACGTGCTGGACTTTTCCCTGACCGCGTTCATCCGGTACGCGAAGGAAAAAGGCACTTCCTGCGTAATGCGGTATTACGAAGCGGATGAAAAGCGCCTCACCAGGAGCGGGGTCGCCGAAATCGGCGAAAACGATCTGCTGCTCTCGCTTGAGGAAAAGCCCGCGCAGCCCAAATCCCACTGGTGCACGCCGCCGTTTTATTATTACACGTCCGGCGACGCCGCCAGGATCAAAGACGCCATCGCGGACGGCTGCGGCACCGACGCGCCCGGGAGCCTGGTCGCCTGGATGTGTCGCCACGCCGCGGTGCACAGCATGGAAATGCCCGGCAGCCGATACGACATCGGGAACCTTGAAAGCTACGAGAACGTAAAAAAAGCCTACCGGGGCATTACAAAATAACCGTTTTTATCAATGGAGGCACTATGAAAATCACCGTTGCGGGCACGGGCTATGTGGGCCTGTCCCTGGCCGTGCTGCTCTCGCAGCACCATGAAGTCACCTGCGTTGACATCATTCCCGAAAAGGTGGAGAAGCTGAATCAGTATCTCTCCCCCATCCAGGATGAATACATCGAAAAATACCTCGCCGAGGCGAAGGCAGGCACGCGAAGGCTGCAGATCCGCGCCACCCTGGACGCCGCCTCCGCCTACCGGGACGCTGAGTTCGTCATCATCGCCGCGCCCACAAACTACGATCCGCAGAAAAATTTCTTTGACTGCTCCGCGGTCGAAAACGTCATCGAGGCCGTCATGGCCGCCTCCGGCACGGCCGTCATGGTGATCAAATCCACCATTCCCGTCGGCTATACGGAAAAGGTGCGTGCAAAATACCATACCGACCGCATCCTTTTCTCGCCGGAATTCTTGCGGGAATCCAGGGCCCTGTACGACAACCTGTACCCGAGCCGCATCATCGTATCCTGCGACGATAGCACCCGGGAGGCCGCCCGCACGTTCGCGTCGCTGCTTGTGGAGGGGGCCGAAAAAAAGGACGTGCCCGTCCTGCACATGGGCTTTACGGAGGCCGAAGCGGTGAAGCTGTTCGCGAACACCTATCTCGCCCTGCGGGTCAGCTATTTCAACGAACTGGACACCTACGCGGAAATGAAGGGACTGGACACGAAAGCGATCATAGACGGCGTATGCCTTGACCCGCGCATCGGCAGCCACTACAACAACCCCTCCTTCGGCTACGGCGGCTACTGCCTGCCCAAAGACACCAAGCAGCTGCTGGCCAATTACGACGACGTGCCGCAGAACCTGATCCAGGCGATCGTGGAAAGCAACCGCACCCGGAAGGATTTCATCGCCGACCGCGTGCTTGAAAAAGCGGGGTATTACACTGCCTCCTCCATGTGGAACGCCGAAAAGGAGAGGCCCCTCACCGTCGGCGTGTACAGGCTGACCATGAAAGCCAACAGCGACAATTTCCGCCAGAGCAGCATCCAGGGCGTGATGAAGCGCATCAAGGCCAAGGGCGCGACCGTGATCATTTACGAGCCGACGCTTGAGGACGGCGCCACTTTCTTCGGCTCGCTCGTCGTCAACGACATCGAACGCTTTAAAAAAGGGGCGGACGCCATTATCGCCAACCGCTACGACGCGGTGCTTGACGACGTGCAGGATAAAGTCTATACCCGCGATCTTTTCCGCAGGGATTAAAGGAGAATCAACATGGGAAAAACGCATATCGATCTTGACCATAAAACCATTCTGG
>CAMOIA010000070.1 GCA_946615785.1 uncultured Clostridia bacterium | reverse complement strand
ATCAAGCAGGAAATATTTGTTTTTATGTGGCAGGTTTTGCTTTTGTTCCGATACGACCGGAACTGGAAGGGGAGCGATCGGGATGCCGGAAAGCACAAAATGCCTTCTTGACGGGGTGCGGCTGGACGTCTTCCTCGCGGAGACCGGGGAAACGGGGCTTTCGCGTTCCCAGGCCGCCAGGCTGATCAGGGAAGGCCGCGTGCGGGTGAACGGAAGCGGGGAGAATAAGCCTTCGTTTCTTCTGAAGGCGGGGGACGACGTTCTCTGGGAGATTCCGCCCGTGCAGGAAACGGCGCTGGTGGCGCAGGCGCTGCCGCTGGAGGTCGTGTATCAGGACGCCTGCATCGCCGCCGTCAACAAGCCTTGCGGCATGGTCGTGCATCCGGCGGCGGGAAATCCCGACGGTACGCTCGTGAACGCGCTCATGTATCATCTGGACCACCTCTCCGGCATCGGCGGAGAGATGCGGCCCGGCATCGTGCACAGGCTGGACAAGGATACGAGCGGCATCATGCTCGTGGCCAAGGACGACGCGTCGCACCGAAGCCTGAGCGCGCAGCTGCAGGCGCACACCATCGAGAAGCACTACCGCGCGGTGGTGGCAGGACACATGAAGGAAATGGAAGGACGGATCGACCAGCCGATCGCAAGGTCGAAAACAGACCGGAAAAAGATGGCGGTGGATCCTTTGGGAAAGCCTGCCTCGACGCTCTGGCGCGTGATCGAGGAGGGGCGTGACCGGACGCTTCTTGACGTGCGCATCCTGACGGGACGGACGCACCAGATCCGGGTGCATATGGCGAGCATCGGGCACCCGGTGCTCGGCGACGTGATTTACGCCAAGGCATGGGCGCAAAAGGCGCCGCGCCTCTACCTGCATTCTTTTTCCGTCTCTTTTGATCACCCCCTGAGCGGGGAGCGGATGACGTTCACGGCGCCCTGTCCGTTTCTGGATTCCTGGAGGTAAACATGTCCGCAAAGAAAATACCGGTCATGGACCGGCTCCTGCAGGAAGGCTTTTTTGACAGCGAGAAGGAAGCGCAGGCCTATCTTCTGGCTGGCGACGTCTTTTCCGGCAGCGCGAGGCTGCACGGCGGCATGAAAATCGCAGGGGACGCGCCGATCACGGTCCGCGGACGGGAAATGCCTTACGCGGGCAAGGGCGGGCTGAAGCTGGAGGGCGCGATCCGGGATTTCGGCCTTTCCGTCGCGGGCAGGGTGTGCGTCGACGCCGGCGCGTCCACAGGCGGCTTTACGGACTGCCTCGTGCGCCACGGCGCGGCCCGGGTTTACGCCGTGGACGTGGGGTACGGACAGCTCGTCGGAAGGCTGCGGCAGGACGCGCGCGTTGTGAACCTGGAAAGGACGAATATTTCAGACGAACGGCTGCTTGCGCTGGACCCGGCGCCGGACCTTGGCACGGTGGACCTGAGCTACCTTTCGTTGCTTAAGGGCATTCCGTATTTTGCCTCGGTGCTGCACGGACGGGGCGACCTCGTCTGCCTTGTGAAGCCGCTTTTTGAGATCGACGATATGGAGGCCAGGCGCACGGGCGTCATCGAGGAAGAAGCCTATGTGCCGCTGCTTGAGGACCTGTGCGGAAAAATCGACCGCCTGCCTGACTGCAGGTGCCTGCAGGTGACAAACAGCCCTGTGACCGGAAACAGCGGTACCCGAGAGTTTTTTGTGCACGTCGCGCTGGGCGAAGGACAGGACCGGCGGGACCTGACGAAGGAAATCGCCGAAGCGGCCGGGCGGGCCGCGCAGCTTGAAAAATACAGGAAGAGGGAAGCAAAAGATGAAAATCGCTGAACTGGACAGACAGAAATACGGCGGTCTTGAAATCGCGGCGGGGTATGATTCCGCCGCCTGCTATGACATGCGCGTTCGTTCCGGCAGCGCGGTGACCTCGTTTGAGCTGGTGAAAAACCCCTGTCCGCGTTTTCACCGCGAATACCGCCGTCAGCTCTTTGCGAAGGATCACGGCGCTTCCCGCGCTTTCGGGCTCTGGGATCAGGGAAGGCTCGCCGCGGTCATGGAAATCCTGCAGGATTCGAAGACGGACCGGACGGAGATCCTGACCCTGTTTGTGGACGAGCCGTACCGCCGGCGGGGCTTTGGCCGGATGATGCTGGACAAGGCGCGGGAATTTGCCCGCGGCGAAAACCGGCGGGCCGTCATCATGCGCATCGACAGCTGCAACAGCGGGGCCGTTGCCTTCGCGCTGTCGCAGGGCCTTCGGGTGATGGGGTTCGACCTGACCGAGGCTGAAAACGACGACCGGGAGAACCACGTGTATCCGCTCCTGCTCGGACAGACGCTCTGACCCATCGCTGATTGCAAACCACCTGGAAGGAGGCCGGGACGGCCTTTCGCGGGACACGTCCTTTGACAGCCGATGCACTTTTTGCTGCGCTACCTGAAGCCATACCGCTGGGTGATCCTTGTGAGCATGCTCATCAAGCTCTGCGCGACCCTTGCGGAACTGCTTGCGCCCTATGTGCTTGAATACCTGATCGACACCGTCGCGCCGACCGGGGAGGTGGGGCGCGTGTTTTTCTGGGGCAGCGCCATGATCCTGCTTGCGGCGTGCCAGTGGGGGCTGAACGTTTATGCCAACAGGCGTTCCGTGCGCGTGGCGAGCGAATGCGCGTACCGCATCCGCCGGGATCTTTTCCGCGCGTCCCTGAACCTTTCCGGCGAACAGATGGACCGCTTCGGCCTTCCGTCGATCATCTCCCGCATGACCTCCGATACCTATAACCTGCAGGGCTTCATCCAGTCCAGCCAGACGATGGGCATCCGCGCGCCGTTCATGCTCTTTGGCGGCATCCTGGTCACGCTGAGCATGGACAGGGCGCTTGCGCTCATTCTGTGCGTCATGGCCCCCGTCATGATCGTGCTGGTGGTCTTTATTTCCTGGAAGGGAATCCCGCTGTATGACCGCGTGCAGCGCGGCATGGACGATATCGTCAGGGTGATGCGTGAAAACATCACCGGGATCCGCGTCGTCAAGGCGCTCTCCCGTGAGAAGCATGAAAAGGAGCGCTATGCCGATGTGAACAACGAAGCGGCGAAGCGGGATATCCGCGCGAGCATCATCATGGCGCTGCCGGGGCCGCTCGTCACGTTGATGCTCAACGTCGGCCTCACCCTGATCGTGCTCCTCGGCGCGCACCGCGTGAACGACGGGCTGACAAAACCCGGCGTCATTCTGGCGTTCCTGACGTATTTCAACATGATCCTGATGGGCGTGATGGGCCTCAACCGCATTTTCATGATGCTGTCCAAGGCAAACGCTTCCGCAAAGCGCATCTCCGCCGTCATCGACGAGCGGGACGACCTTGCAAGGATCGGCGAAGACGAGGCGGCCCATACCGATCAGACGGGCTTTTTGGTGTTTGACCATGTCAGTTTCAGCTACCAGGCGGACGAAACCGAAAAGAGCGGCGCGGGCTTTGCGGGCGCAAGCCGCCAGAAGGCGCTGACGGATATCCATTTTTCCGTGCCCAAGGGGGCGTCGCTTGGCATCATCGGCGCGACGGGCAGCGGCAAATCCACCATCGTCAACCTGCTCATGCGCTTTTACGACCCGCAGGATGGGCATGTGTTTGTGGACGGGCGCGACGTGCGTACCTATGACAAGGACGAACTGCACAGGCGCTTTGGCGTGGTGCTGCAGACGGATACGATTTTCAGCGATACCGTTCGCGGCAACATAGCCTTCGGCCGGGACGTGACGGAGGACGACATCCAAAACGCGGCAAAGGACGCCATGGCGAAGGATTTCATCGAAGCCCTTGACGACGGATACGATCACAAGGCCGCCATCCAGGGCTCCAATTTCAGCGGCGGACAGCGGCAAAGGCTCATGATCGCCCGCGCGCTGGCCGCAAATCCCGAGATCCTGATCCTGGACGACGCGTCCAGCGCCCTGGATTACCGGACGGACGCCAATCTGCGCAGGGCCATCGACGAAAACCACGGCGGCACCACGCTGGTCGTGATCGCGCAGCGCGTGTCCTCCATCATGGGCTGCAGCGAGATCCTGGTGCTTGACGAGGGCAGGGTAATCGGGCAGGGAACGCACGAATCTTTGCTGAAGACCTGCCCTGTGTACCGCGACATCTACACCGTGCAGATGGGGGAGGCGTAACATGGCAAGACGCGATACCATCATGCATAAGCCAAAGGATGCGCGCGGTGCGTTCAAGCGGATGCTTTCCTACCTTGGAAAGTACAGGCTTCTGCTCGGATTGATCTTTGTCCTTTGCGTCGCAAGCAACGTTCTTTCCCTCCTGGGGCCGAGCTTTGCAGGCTCCGCCATCAACGCCGCGGCGGCGGGCGAGGGAAAGGTCGATTTTGCGCAGGTCGGCTATTTCGCCCTTCGAATGCTGCTTTGCTATGTCCTGTCTTCCTGTCTTACGGTTTCGATCAATATGACCATGACCAAGGTCAGCAAGCGCGTCGCCAGGGGCATGCGGCAGGACGTGTTCGACAAGCTCATGCGCCTCCCGGTCGGCTTTTTCGACCGGAATCAGGCGGGCGACATCATCAGCCGCGTGTCCTATGACATTGATGTCATTTCGACCTGCCTTTCCACCGACATCATCGCGATCCTCACGAGCACCGTGACCGTGATCGGCGCCGTGGGCATGATGCTGTATATCTCGCTGCCCCTGGCCCTGACCGCGCTGATCACCGTGCCGGCGGCGGTCGTGTACACCACCAAAATGCGCAAGGCCACGCAGCCGCGCTATAAAAAGCGTTCCGTGAATTACGGCAAAATGAACGGTTTTGTCGAGGAAATGCTGACCGGACAGAAAACCATCCTCACCTACGCCTATGAAAACGGCGTGGAGGAACGCTTTGAAGGCGTGAACCGCGACGCCGCGGACGGCTATTTCCGGGCTGACAGCCTTGGCATCACCATCGGCCCCACGATCGGCATGATCAACCAGATGGGGCTTGCGCTGATCGCTTTCGCCGGATCCCTCCTTTATATGGGCGGCGGCATCACGATCGGGCAGATTTCGTCGTTTATCCTGTATTCCCGCAAGTTTTCCGGGCCCATCAACGAAATCGCGAACATCATAAACGAACTGTATTCCGCCCTCTCGGCCGCAGAGCGCGTCTTTTCCCTGCTGGACGAAACGGAGGAGCTTGCGGACGATGAAAACGCCAAAACGCTTGAAAACGTACAGGGCGACGTCGAAATGCGGGACGTTTCGTTCGGCTACGATTCCGGCAAAACCATTCTGCACGATCTCAGCCTGCATGCGAGCCCCGGGAAAATGGTGGCTATCGTCGGCCCGACCGGCGCGGGAAAGACCACCATCATCAACCTGCTCATGCGGTTTTATGACGTGCAGGCAGGCGCTGTGCTGGCGGACGGGAGTGACATCCGTTCGCTGACGCGAAAGAGCCTTCGCGGCGCCTATTCCATGGTGCTGCAGGATACCTGGGTGTTCAGGGGAACCATTTTTGACAACATCGCCTACGGCAAGGACAACGCCTCGATGGACGAGGTGGTCAGGGCAGCGAAGGCGGCGCATATCCACCCGTTCGTCATGCGGTTGCCTGCCGGCTACGACACGGAGATCAGCGAGGACGGCGGAAACATCTCCAAGGGCCAGAAACAGCTGCTCACGATCGCGCGGGCCATGCTCTACGATACCAGCATGCTCATTCTGGACGAGGCGACTTCCAACGTGGATACGAGCACCGAGCGGGAGATCCAGCGCGCCATGCGCGATCTGATGCATGGAAAGACCTGCTTTGTTATCGCGCACCGGCTTTCCACCATTCAGAACGCCGATCTGATCCTGGTGCTCGATCACGGGGACGTGGTCGAACAGGGCACGCACAGGGAACTGCTCGAGCGGAAGGGATTCTATTACCGCCTGTACCGGGCGCAGTTCGAGTGAACCGGGAAGCGCTCAAAACGGTTCGAAGCGAAAACGGGTGCGTGACCTGCGCGGTATGCTGCGGATTGGCATCCGGGTGTAAACTGAAGGAGGCTTAGGTGAAAACAACCAGGAACATCCTTGTCATCGCACTGCTTCTGCTGCTTTGCGCTCTGCCTTTCGCCCTGCATTTTACGCATGCCTTTTCACCGCGGCGCCTTGACGCCGACCGTCTTGTGCCCGTCAGCCTGACGGAGGAAGGCGATGTGACGCTTCAGGGGATGCCAAAGACCCCAAAGGAGTGACCGACGTGAGGATACAAAAAAAACAAACCCGGTCGGATACCCGCAAGAAAACGCAGCGGCTGACCCTCTGCGCGCTGCTGACCGCCATGATGCTGATCCTTGGGTATGTGGAGAGCCTGATTCCGTTTAATTTCGGCATTCCGGGGATCAAGCTGGGCCTGAGCAACAGCGTGCTCATTTTCGCCGTGTATATGCTGTCGCTTCCGACGGCGTTTTTGCTGATGCTGGTCAAGGTGCTCCTGAGCGCGCTCCTCTTTGGCGGCGGCTTTCTGTCGCCGTCGACGGTTTTTGCGCTTGCGGGCGGATGCCTCAGCGTGCTCGTGATGGGGCTTTTGCATTTTGACAAAGGCCTCTGGCCGATCGTTGTGTCCATGGCGGGCGGCGTTTCGCACGGCGCGGCGCAGGTGGCGGTGTATATGTTCATGAATCCGGGGAGCAATCTGTTCCTGTACATGGGCGTGCTGATGCTCGTGGGCATGGGCACCGGTGCTGTGACCGGGTTTATCGGCGACCGCGTGATGCGGCATATGAAAACGCTGAAAACCTGATCCGTAAAGCTGATGGAATTTTTTGGATTTTCCCGTGAAATCCCTTGTGGATTTTGACCGCTTGTTATAAAATAGCTTCCAACCACCGCGCAAACGGTGGAATCATGATCCGAGGAGGCAGAATATGGCATATTATTTTGCGGAACCGTCCCGAACCTTTGGCGAATACCTTCTTGTACCGGGCTATTCCTCATCGGAATGCGTGCCGTCTGCGGTCAGCCTGGAGACGCCGCTTGTGAAGTACCAGAAAGGCCGGGAAGCATGTCCTTTGACGATGAAAATTCCCATGGTTTCCGCAATCATGCAGTCTGTTTCCGGCGATCAATTGGCCATTGCCCTCGCAAAGCAGGGCGGCGTTTCCTTTATATACGGTTCGCAGAGCGTCGAGGAAGAAGCGAACATGGTGCGCAAGGTCAAGGCGTATAAGAAAGGCTTTGTCACGAGCGATTCCAACCTGCCTCCCACGGCCACATTGAAGGACGTGCTCGCCCTGAAGGCGAAGACGGGGCATTCCACCGTGGCCGTCACCGACGACGGCACGGCAAACGGCAAGCTGCTCGGCATCGTCGCGAGCCGCGATTACAGGCTTTCCCGCATGTCCGAGGACGCGTGCGTTGAGAGCTTCATGACGCCGCTCGACAAGCTGATTACGGCCCCGAGCCATACCAGCCTGAAGGAATGCAATGATATCATCTGGGACAACAAGATCAATTCTCTTCCGCTTGTGGACGGGGAAGGAAGGCTCAAATACATCGTTTTCCGCAAGGACTACGACAGCCACAAGGAAAACAAAAACGAACTGCTTGACGGCAACAAAAGCTATGTGGTCGGCGCGGGCATCAATACCCGCGATTATGCCGAGCGCGTTCCCGCGCTGGTCGAAGCGGGGGCCGACGTGCTCTGCATCGATTCCTCCGAGGGCTTCAGCGAGTGGCAGCAGCGCACGCTTTCCTGGATCCGCGATCATTACGGCGACCGGGTGAAGGTCGGCGCGGGCAACGTGGTGGACCGCGACGGCTTTATGTTCCTTGCCAATGCCGGCGCGGATTTTGTGAAGATTGGC
>CAMOIA010000069.1 GCA_946615785.1 uncultured Clostridia bacterium | reverse complement strand
CGATGTAGGCCATCACGGCTTCGGAGAGCGCGTTGTGCAGCTGCCAGGAGGAGGCGTCCTTGAGCTCAAGATGGTACTTTGCCAGGCAGATTTCCTTCGTTCTTGAAATGATCTCGATTCGATTCATAGATTCCTTCCTTGTCTTTGTTGATTTATCGCTTATTCAGCCGCCTTCGGGGCGATACGGCCAAATTCCGCAAGCGCAGTCTGCATCTTTCGGGCGAGCGCGTCCTTAGGCATGTCCGTCATGCGCCACAGCCAGTTGCCGCCCAGGACGCCCGGCACGTTCATGCGCGCTTTTTCATCCTTTTCAAGCAGGTCCTGCATGGGGATGACGGCGGTGTTTGCCCTGGACGAAAGCGCGCAGAGAATCATTTTCCACGCGACGTCCTTTTCGCTTGAAGCGCCGGTTATGCGCTTTAAGCATTTTTTCTCGCTCTCGGAGGCCGTTTTGAACCAGCCGATCGTGGTGTTGTTGTCGTGCGTGCCGGTGTAAACGACGCAGTTCTCCGTGTGGTAGCGCGGCCTCTGGGGGTTTTTGCTGTCGCCGGAAAAGCCGAACTGCAAAACTTTCATGCCGGGATAGCCGCAAAAGCGCATCAGGCTTTTCACTCGCGGACCGACGACGCCGAGGTTCTCGGCGACGATCGAGAGCTGCGGCAGCTGTTTTTTGACCTCGGCGAACAGCGCGCGGCCGGGAGCGTTCACCCATTCGCCGATGCGCGCGTTCGGGGCGCCGTAGGGAATGGAATAGTAATTCGCAAAGCCGATGAAGTGGTCGATGCGGATGATGTCAAAGCGTGAGGCGACGGCTTTGAGGCGGGCGATCCACCAGGCAAAATGGTTTTTCTCCATGTCCTCCCATCTGTAGAGCGGATTTCCCCAAAGCTGCCCGTCGGCGGAAAAATAATCCGGCGGGACCCCGGCGACCCGGATCGGATGCAGCTTTTCATCAAACTGAAACTGCTCCGGCTGGGACCAGGTGTCGGCGCTGTCCTCCGCGACGTAGATGGGCATGTCCCCGAAGAGCCTGACGCCGTGCGCGTTTGCGTAGGCCTTGAGCGAATCCCACTGCAGGGCGAACAGGTACTGTTCAAAGCAGTAGTAGTCGATTCGGCCGGAAAGTTCCTCTCTTGCGGCTTTCATGGCCTGCGGTTCGCGGAAACGGTATTCGTCCGGCCATTCCATCCAGGACTTCAGGTCGAATTTCTCCTTCAGGGCGGCGTAGACGGCGTAATCGTCGAGCCAGGCGTTCGCGGCCCTGAACGCGTCGACGTCCCTGCGGCAGCGTTCGAAGGCATATTGGAACGCGCATTCAAGGAAATGCTTTTTCTGCGCCTTCACGCGTTCAAAATCGACATAACCGGTGTTTTCGGTTTCATCCGCCGCGTCGCTTAGCGCGTCTTTGGGCAAAAGGTCTTTTTCGATCAGGTCGCGCTCGTCGATAAAAAGCGGATTGCCCGCGAAAGTGGAAGTGCTCTGGTACGGTGATTCGCCGTATCCCGTCGGCCCGACGGGAAGCATCTGCCATACCGCGAAGCCGGAAGCGTTCAGAAAATCGACGAAACCGCGCGCTTCCCTGCCAAGCGTCCCGATCCCGCCGGGGGAGGGCAGGGAGGAAATATGCAGCAGAACGCCTGCCGTGCGCATAAAACTCACTCCTTTAAGCAAGATACTTGTTGTGCGTGACCGCCTGATGGATACAGGACAGCGCCTCATCCGCCCGGATGATTTCCACCGACCCGAAAGGCACGTCCAGCAGCCGTTCCCATAAAAAACGCCCGCTGTTTAAAATCGGCACGATATCGCCGGGCTGTTTTGAGCCGGTCTGAAGATCGCGCGCGAAAAAAAGCAGGCGTCTGTATAAAGCGGTATAGGTATCCCACGCGAGTGTGGGCAGGAATTCCTCGTCGCAGAAGGCTGTACCCTCAGCGTACATTTTTTCAAGCAGCTTGCACAGTTCCGGCAGGAAAAGCTTTTCCTGCGCGTTCAGCGCAGCGCTGGTCAGGATGCTCTCGTCCGTGGTGCCGACCAGCGGAAGCACGGTCGAAACCAGCCGCTCCTGCCCGGCGCGGATGATCATGGCGTGGTACAGCAATCCGTTAAAAGCGTCGATTGCGGTGCCGTATTCCTGTTCGGCATATTGTTTGAACGCCGTTTCGGCGTGCTGCCGGCCCAGTTCGCCCAGAATCTGCTGCTTGGAGTCAAAATGATGATAAAGGCTTCCCTTGCTGCATTTCAGAACGGTGAGGATATCGTCGATGGTCGTGCTGTTGTAGCCTTTTTCAAAAAACAGGTTTTCAGCGGTTTCAAGGATGGCCTGTTTTTTCAGATCCCCTTTCAGCAAGCGAAAACCCTCCTTCTTGAGCCGTTTGTGCTGTCCTTCCCGGTTCTTCCGGGAAGTTTTAACATTCTAACGGAAACAATTCCGATTTGTCAATAAGCGGATGCCCTCTGAAGGCCGTGCGAGTGCATTGATTTCGGGAAAAATGCGCGAAAGAGGCCGTTTTATTTCAGAAGGATCAGCCGTACGCCCCGTGAAACCACATAATCGATCGGCAGCCAGTAGCTGCCGCCTGAATATGCGTCGGTTTCAGGATAGTAGACCGCGCCCGGAATCTGCTCAAGATCGCTGACGGGTGTGAAGGCTCCGTCCGCTTCGCGGTTGAAAAGCCGGGTGCCGTCGATCCTTGTGAACGTGGCGGAAAGGGCACTGTCCACGATGTGCACCATGCTCTGGTCTTCGCTCAGGCCGTCTGCCAGTGCGATATGCCCTTTGACGATGCTGAAGGAAAAGAGCGCGCCCTGCTCGAAAAGGGAAACGATCTCCTTTTTATCCTCATAAAGATTGTAGCGCGTCCTGAAGCCGAAGGCCTTCGCGGCGTTCCCGACCAGGGTGGAATTGAGCGTTCCGCCGTCCACCAGGCAGAAGGCATAGGTTTTTGCCAGGTTTTCCGGGCGGATGTCATCCCCGGTGAAGCCGAGGCGGTACAGCGCGCTTGACAGGGTGAAGATGGCGCAGCCCGAGGTTTCAAGGCTGCTGTGGCGATAGGAAACGTCTGCCCAGGAGCCGTCGAACTGGTTGAAGACGGGGATGGGTCTTTCCTTTTCCTCGACGACGACGGGGACGGTTTCGCGCCCGATGCGAAGCGCGCTTGGAACATGTTCCTTTGGCAGGGTGATCGTCCAGTCGGCATAGCGGCCGTGGTTAGCGGGACTGATGTACTGGTCGATATCGGCGTCGGTATCAAGGACCGTGCCGTATTCCGCGCTGCTTTCATTGAGCAGCGCGACGGCGCTGACGGAGGATGTGACCCGGACGGTGATCGTGCATTCGTCCTCGTCCAGCACCGCCTTCGCGCTTTCGGAGGCGAACATGGCCTCCTCCATCAGGGCGCTCACCGTGACAAGCTGCATGCTGCCGATGCCGGCAAAATTCTGCGCCGCGAAAAGCCATTCCTCCTGCCCGCTCATTTCCAGGGGGATGCGGACCGTCCACATGCCGTCCTCGCTGATTCTAACGTCCTTTTTTTCGAAGGTGATGGGCTCGGCCCTTGAACTCGTATAGACGATCAGCCTGTCCGCGTCCGCGCTCAGCCAGACGCGCGCCGTCAGCGTATCCTGATAGGAAAGCCCGGCGCTCGCGTCCAGGATTACGTCGGTGACGGAGGCGGTGAGGCCGATGGAGGGCTGGTAAATGCTGATGTAGGCGTGCGCTGCGTCGTTGGTGACGTGAATATGGCCGCTTCTTGCGGCGCCGGGGCAGGGATCGACGGAAACACTCAGGTTGCCGTCCAGATTCACATCGGCGTGAATCCAGCTTTCTTCACAGGTCGCGTACCACGGCGATGCGGAAACGATGCTGAAATTCCTTGCGCCCTCCGCGTTCGTCCAGACGAACAGGTTTTCCCCGTCCACGGTGAGGGTGTCCTCGCTGCTTTTGAGGCTGACTTCTTTTTCAATGCCGTCAGTCGCGAGCCGGGTAATGGGCAGGTCGATGCGCGTTGCGCCGCATACGATCGAAACGCTGCCCTGCGCGGCGGTTTTGGCGTCGGGGAGGACGGTAATGTCCAATTCGCCGCCGTCCGCGCCGCAGTCGGTGGAAAGACGGATGAAATCATCGTCGCAGGAGGCCGTCCAGATGCCAGGCGCGTGCACGACGAAGGTTCGCGTGCCGCCGTAGAGATAAAACGGACTCAGATCCCCGTCCGCGGAAAGACCGGGCCCTTCCGAGACGATGAGATGCTGCTGCGCGGACGCGCTGGTGCCCTGCCTGTCCGTTACGGTGCAGTGAACGGTCAGCTCGCACGGTTTTGCGGCGGTATAGACGAACTGGCCGTCAAGGGACGTTCTGCCATAGAGCGTCACCCGGTTTTCCGTCACGGTAAACTGGTAGGTGTAGGGGCCGTCCCCGCCGGAGGCCTCAGCGAAGAACACGGCGGCGTCGCCCGCCGCCAGCGCTTCCTCAGGACCGGACATGGAAAGGGTGAGCTCGCCTGTGACCGTAAAGGGAACGTCCTTTTCACTTCCGGTCGCAAGGTCTGTGGCCCGAAAGAGATAGCTTCCGGGTTTTTGGGGAATGTAGGCGCCGCTTGTCCGATCCGTTTCCGCCACCTGAAAAAGTTGGGTGGAGCCTAAGTACATCGCGTAGCGGAAAGGACCCTCGGCACCGTTTACGGAAAAAGAGACGGTTTCGCCGATGCAGACGGTATCGCTGCCAAGTGCCACTTCAAAAGCGCCTTCCGACAAAACCGGGCGCAGGGCAAGCAGCACGAGGAGAAGAAAAAGCATACACAGGGTGCGCGTTCTTGACATGAAAAACCTCCCCAAAGGGTGAATACGGTTATTATACCGCAAATCCAGGCGTTTTGTACATGAATTTTCTTTCTTTGATTGCGGAAAGAGGCAAATTATGATAAGATCGTGGTGTTTATCGATGAAGAAATGGGTGATGGAAGATGGACATGCGCAGCCAGATCGCTGCATTGGTATCAAAGGGCCTTGCCAAGGCGTATCCGAACGCGGAAATCAGGGCCGGGGACATTGGCGGAATGCTCGAAATTCCGCCGGAAAAGAGCATGGGGGATTTTGCCTTCCCGTGCTTCAAACTTTCAAAGACGCTGCGGATGAACCCTGCGGTGATTGCCAAAACGCTTTCGGAAACGATCGACGATCCGGCGACCGCGCGTGTGGAATGCGCCGGCGGATACCTCAACTTTTTTTTCAACCGCGAGAATTTTGCAAGACAGACGGTTGAAGCGGTGCTCGCAAAGCCCGGCAGCTGGGGCGCTTCCGATGCCGGGAAGGGCCGTACGGTCTGTATGGATTATTCCAGCATCAACATCGCCAAGCGCTTCCACATCGGCCACCTGAGCACCACCGTGATCGGCTCGAGCCTGATGCGCATTTACCGCTTCCTTGGATGGAACGCCGTGGGCATCAATCACCTTGGCGACTGGGGAACGCAGTTTGGTAAAATGATCGCGGCCTACAAGCATTGGGGCACAAAGGAAATGGTCGAGCAGGGCGGGGTTTCGGCCCTGAGCGATCTGTATGTGCGCTTTCATCAGGAAGCGGAGAAGGATCCGTCGCTTGAGGATGAGGGCAGGGCCTGGTTCAAAAAGATCGAGGACGACGATCCAGAGGCCATGGAGATTTTCTCCTTCTTCAGGGAAATGACGCTCAAGGACGCAAAGAAGGTGTACGACGAACTGGGCGTCAGCTTTGACAGCTATGCCGGGGAGAGTTTCTACAAGGACAAGACGGGCCCTGTGGTGGCGGCGCTTGAGGAAAAGGGACTGCTTAAAGAAAGCGACGGCGCCAGGATCGTGGATCTGGAAGCCTACGATATGCCGCCGTGCCTGATCCTCAAGCAGGACGGCGCGACGCTGTATGCCACAAGGGATCTGGCCGCCGCGCTGTACCGCAAGGAAACCTATCATTTTGACAGGTGCTTATACATCGTCGCCTATCAGCAGAGCCTGCATTTCAGGCAGATCTTCAAGGTACTGGAGCTGATGGGCTATCCCTGGGCCTCAAGTGAGCTCAAGCATGTGGCGTTTGGCATGGTCAGCTACGAAGGGCGCAGCCTTTCGACCCGCCAGGGGTACGTCGTGTACCTGGAGGATGTGCTTGCCAAGGCCAAGGAAAAGGCGCTGGACATCATCCGGGAAAAGAGCCCGAACCTTGAAAACAAAGAAGACGTCGCCCGCCAGGTGGGCGTGGGCGCGGTGGTGTACAGCGCGCTGCAGAACGGACGCATCAAGGACGTCGATTTCCAGTGGGATCGGGTGCTCAATTTCGACGGCGAAACCGGGCCGTACGTGCAGTATACCTACGCGCGCTGCAGTTCTGTCCTGCGCAAAGCGCCGGAAGGGGCGGCAGACAACGCGCCTGATTACAAGGGGCTCTGCGACGACGACAGCCAGTATCTGCTGCGCCTGATCAGCCTCTTCCCGGAGGCGGTGAGCGATGCCTGCGACAAGGACGAGCCGAGCATCGTGACAAGGGCCGTGACGGACATTGCCAAGGCGTACAACAAGTTTTATTATGAAAACCGCATCCTGGACGACGATCCCGCCGTGGCCGCGGCCAGGCTGAAACTGACCGACATTACGCGGGACGTGATCAAAACCGGTTTGTACCTGATCGGCCTTGAAGCTCCGGAAAGAATGTAACGGCAAAACCGCCGCCGCAATGCGGAGAAACGGAAAGGAACGTATATGCACTTTACAAAAATGCAGGGCATCGGAAACGATTACATCTATGTCAACTGCTTTGAAGAGGAAGTGACCGATCCCGGAAGGCTCGCCCTTGTGATGTCCAAGCCGCACTTTGGCATCGGGAGCGACGGGCTGGTCCTGATCGGGCCGAGCGACACGGCGGATTTTTCCATGCGCATTTTCAACAGCGACGGAAGCGAGGCGGAAATGTGCGGAAACGCGCTGCGCTGCATCGGGAAATATGTTTTCGAGCGCGGCATGACCGAAAAGAAAAACCTGCTTGTGGAAACAAAGGGCGGGCTGAAACAGGTGGAACTGACGGTCGAAAACGGCAGGGTCACGCGCGCGAAGGTGGATATGGGCACGCCGGAACTGAATCCGAAGTACATACCGGTGGACCTGCCGGGCGAAATCGTGCTGCGGCACCGCCTGCAGATCATGGGACAGACCTATTTTCTCACCTGCGTCAGCATGGGCAACCCGCACGCGGTGCTTTTCGTGCGCGACCCGGAGGTGATGGATCTGACGGTGCTGGGGCCCATGATCGAGCATCATCCCATTTTCCCGCGCCGTACGAACGTGGAGTTCGTGCGCGTGATCAACAAGGACATTCTGCAGATGCGCGTCTGGGAGCGCGGCGCGGGGGAGACCCTTGCCTGCGGAACGGGTGCGTGTGCGGCGCTGGTCGCGGGCGTTCTGACAGGCCAGTGCAACCGCACGGCACAGATGAAACTGGTGGGCGGGAACCTCATGCTGCACTGGAACGCGGAGGATAACCACGTTTATCAGACCGGCCCCGCGGAATTCGTGTTCGAGGGCGAATGGAACGAGTGAGCCGGGCGTAAACGGGTACAGAATAAAAACACACACGCCGCTGCGAAACGGGTATAATGGTCTGGCCTGCCCTTCGGGCTGACAAAACCACGAAAAATCGGAGGTCGGATCATGAAACTCAACGCCCATATCGCAAATCTCCCTGCAGGATACCTGTTCGCCGAAGTCGCAAAGCGCGTGAAGGCGTATGCCGCAGCACATCCGGACGCCGATCTTATCCGGCTCGGTATCGGCGACGTGACAAGGCCGCTTGCGCCGACGGTCGCCA
>CAMOIA010000068.1 GCA_946615785.1 uncultured Clostridia bacterium | reverse complement strand
GCTGTCATCCTGAAGGAAATGGTGGCCGCGCTTGCGCGCGAAAAGGGCTGCCTGCAGGAATTCTCACTCTATGAGCGCGTAGAAAAACTGGCCCCCCGGATCATCGCCTCTCAGCGGCGCATGTACAAGGGGGTCAGCGCAAACGTGGATTTTTATTCAGGCTTCATGTATCAGCTGCTCGGCATTCCGGAGGAGCTGTTCACGCCCATGTTCGCCGTGTCCAGAATCGCCGGATGGTCCGCCCATCGGCTTGAGGAGCTGATCAACGGCAACCGCATTATCCGTCCGGCGTACAAGGCCGTTCAGCCGCGCGGGGAATACCTTCCGCTCAGGGAGCGGTGATTTCAGACCAGGGCATCACGAATACCCTTGTGTACCCGAGCAGGCGCCCGATCATGTATTTGCTGGCGGCGCTTTCGTGCATTACATACACAGTGCCGTCCGAAAGGGCCATTTCCTCCGCCATCAGCGGCCCCGCAAACGATTTTCTGAGCGTGCTCCTGTCAAGCTCGTACAGGGGCACGCCGTTCATTTCGCCCGCCGCTTCCTGCGGCAGGGCCCATACCCGGTATTCGCTCGGGGCAAGGCCCCAGGAGGAAACGGTCAGAAGAAGTCCGTCCTTTACGACGCAGCCCTGCACCTTGTCAGGCAGCGTGTACATGGCGGCGGGTTCGGGAACGGGGGCGTTTTCGTCCCGGATCGCGGCAAGGAAGGCAGCGCCGTCATAACGGCAGAGCACGGCGTTTGTCACGTTCCCGTCCGCGCTTGTATGGGTATGCTCGCAGACGTAATGCGGGCTGTAATGGATTTCGCCGATGTAGACGTCCCCGTCCACGTTCACAAAGGATGCGTGCTGTGCGAGCGCAAAGCTTCGAACGGCGTCTGCTGAGGAAGCGGTTCTGATACGGTCAAGGGAGAAGGCGAACACTTTATCCTCCGCGGTCACGATCACGGTATCCTCAAGCACCGCAAGGCCGCAGACGTGGTTCCGGATGGGCTGAGCGCCGTCGGTAAGGAAGCATTTTTTCACGCTTCCGTCCGCTTTCACGGTGTAAATGTACGCGCCTTCGCCCTCGACGCTTCCGCACACCAGGGTGTCGCCGCCGTCCATCCAGATGCCCTGGGGCACCAGCGCGTCGTCAAGGCCGGGAATGCGGATGCCGGTGGCCGCGAAAGCGTAGAATTTGCGGTAAACCAGGCGGCTGACGGGCCGCCAGAGCAGGAGCAGGGCCGCGGCGGCGAGCAATAATGCGATCAGCACCTGAACCGCCTTCAGCCAGGGGCGGTTTTTCTGGACTTTTACTTTCATTTTACAGCATCCTTTCTCCGCTTTACAGGTCACATATTTATTCCCCGGTCGGGGGCTCCATGTGCCCGTCCCGGTACATACTGAACGTATCCATGGGGTATTTTTTCAGGTTTTCAAGAATGCTGCGTCCGTCGGCTTTTGCAAGCAGCTCCGCGCGGTTGCGGGTGATTTCCCCTTCGGCCACGTGCCTGGACGGCCCGCCGACGCATCCGCCGGGGCACATCATGCCCTCGATGAAATCTTCTTTCAACGTTCCGGCCTTGAGCATGGTAAGCGCTTTCCGGCATTCCGCGCCGCCTGCGCAGGTGAGCAGATGGATGTCGGAGGTGTCCTCGCCCATTTCCGTCATGGCTTCCAGCACGGCCGCGGCTACGCCGCCGGAAGCGGCGAAGCGCTTTCCGTGCACCGACGCTTCCTGATAAGGCGCATCGACCGGCGTCAGGGCGACGTCCCTGCTTTCAAGCAGGCTCGACATTTCGCCGAAGGTGATGGCGTAGTCGGCGTTGTCCGCGATGAATTCGTTCAGCGTTTCGCCCTTCTTTGCGATGCAGGGGCCGATGAACACGGTCACGCATCCGGGATGGACGGCCTTCAAGTACCGGTTGACCGCCACCATGGGACTGACGGTGGAGGATTTGTTCTCTTCATACTGTTTGGGATAGAGATGGCGCAGGAGGCTGATGAACGCGGGACAGCAGGAAGTGGTCATCTTGCGGCCTTCCTTCTTCGCCTCGATCCATTCCTTCGCCTCATAGGCCGCGGTCATGTCCCCGCCAAGGCCCACCTCCACCATGTCGGTAAAGCCGACCTCCTTCAGGGCTTTTTGCAGGCTCGCCATGCCGATGCCCTTGCCGAACTGGCCTTCGGAAGCGGGTGCGCACATGGCGTAGACTTCCTTGCCGGCCTTGATGGCCTCGATGATCGGAACCAGGAAGATGCGGCTCCCGATTGCGCCGAAGGGGCAGGCGTGAATGCAGTGCCCGCAGTGCACGCACAGGCTGTCGTCAATGTGGCAGAAGCCGTATTCGTCCCAGCTGATCGCGCCGACGGGGCATACCTTTTTGCACGGGCGCTCGAGGTGGATAATGGCGCCGTAGGGGCAGGCCTTGGCGCACATGCCGCACTCCCGGCATTTTTCCGGGTCGATGTGCATGCGCCGTTCGCCTTTGGTGATGGCGCCGAATTTACAGGAATTGATGCAGGCCCGTCCAAGGCAGAAGCGGCAGCTTTCCGTCACCGAATAGGTGGAGGAAGGACAGTCGTCGCAAGCGGGCTTGATGACCTGCACTACGTTTTTCGTATCGCTTGTGGCGTCCGCGTTCAAACAGCTTGCCAGCCGGATTCGCTCGCGTACGATGGCCCGCTCTTTATAGACGCAGCAGCGGTATTCGGGCTTGGGCCCGGGGCTGACGCGGAAAACGATTTTTTCGCGTTCCTCGCTGTTCAGCTTTCCTTCCCATGCCAGTTTGCAGACCTCGGTCGCAATGTTGTGCTTCAGGCCGCGGATTTCCTTGTCGTTTGTGATCATACTTCCCTCCGTGGCATTTTTGTTTTTGATAACCTTATTATACCATAGGCCCCGGCAATTGAAAATGGGAATTTCGCGCCTTGCGCGCAGTTGACAAGGCCGCTTGTTGCGTGCTACAATTCCCCCATCGGCTGGGACGGGGAACAAAACCCCTTCAGGCGGCGTTCTTCAAGAGACGGAGGGCATTGGTGAGAGCTTTCCGGGACGCCCGGGGTCATTCGCCCCTGAGCCGCGGGAGTGAAAGCACAGTAGCCCCCGCCGTGGCCCGCGTTAAGGGTTTGAGCGTCAGCCATACGGCGGACGGAATTTGGGTGGTACAGCGTGAATTTGCGCCCCATGCGTCAGCATGGGGTGTTTTGAATGGAAGGACGGAGGAAAATGGGCATCAGGGAAGAGCTTGAAAGCATCGGCCAGGGACTGCGTGAAGAACTCAGGACGGTACAGGATACCCAGAGCCTGGAACAGCTGAAGGTGCGCCTGCTGGGCAAAAAAGGGTCTTTGACCGCGCTGCTTCGCGGCATGGGGCAGCTTGCGCCCGAGGAGCGCCCGAAAATGGGGCAGATCATTAACGAGCGGCGCGAAATCATGCAGAAAATGCTGGACGAAAAAATGCGTGAGCTTTCCGAAAGGGAAAAGCAAATGCGCCTTGAGCGGGAAGCGCTGGACATTACCGAACCGCGCGACCTGCCGGAGGTGGGCGCCGTGCATCCCACGCAGGCGGTCCTGCGCGAGGTGCTGGACTGCTTCACCGGGCTCGGCTTTGAAGTGGTGGAAGGCCCCGAGGTGGAGCTTGACAAATACAATTTTGAGCTTTTGAACCTGCCGAAAAACCATCCTGCGAGGGACGCGCAGGACACTTTCTATGTGGACGACAACATCGTCATGCGCACCCACACCTCGCCCGTGCAGGCCAGGATCATGCTCTCGCGCAAGCCGCCCATCCGCGTCGTGTGCCCCGGCCGCGTGTTCCGGGCAGACGAAATCGACGCGACCCATTCTCCCGTCTTCCACCAGATCGAAGGCCTGGTGATCGACGAAAACGTGACCATGGGCGATCTGAAGGGCACGCTGGACGCGTTTGCAAAGCGCCTGTACGGCGCGGATATCACGACGCGTTTCCGTCCCTCCTTCTTCCCGTTCACAGAGCCCAGCGCGGAGGTGGATCTGACCTGCTTCAACTGCCGCGGAAAAGGCTGCAGGATGTGCAAGGGCACTGGCTTTATCGAGGTGCTCGGCTGCGGAATGGTGAACCCGAAAGTGCTTGAAATGTGCGGGATCGATCCGGAGCGGTATTCGGGCTTTGCCTTTGGCATCGGCCTTGAAAGGATCACGCTTCTGCGTTACGGCATCACGGACATGCGCCTTCTGTATGAGGGCGATCTTCGTTTCCTCAGGCAGTTCCGTTAAGAATGGGGGAAAACAGTGATGAAAGTTTCAATGAATTGGCTCAGGCAGTATACCGATATTCCCGTTTCCGACGCGGAGTATGAAAGCCGCATGGTGATGAGCGGCACGGGCGTCGAGGGCATGGAAGACCTTGGCGCGGAACTTGAGAACGTGGTGGTGGGCCGGGTGCTCACCTGTGAAAACCACCCGAACAGCGACCATCTGCACGTGTGCACCGTGGACGTCGGCGGGGAGGAGGCGCTGCAGATCGTGTGCGGCGCACCGAACGTGCGCGCGGGCATCGAGGTGCCCACCGCGCTCATCGGCGCGCGCCTTCCCGGCGGCGTGAAAATCAAAAAGGGCAAGCTGCGCGGCGTGGAAAGCCAGGGCATGCTCTGCTCCGGCGACGAGATCGGCGTGCCGGTGGAACTGTACCCTTCCGTTGGCAGCGAAGGCATCCTGATCTTCCGGGAAGAATACCCCGTCGGAAAGGACGTGCGGGAGATTTTCGGCCTGAAGGATACGGTTGCGGATTTTGAAATTCTTGCCAACCGCCCGGACTGCCTGTCCGTGTGGGGCGTCGCCAGGGAAAGCGCGGCGGCGCTTGGCACGCAGCTGAGGCTGCCGGACGTGACGGTGAAGGAAATGGGCGATGGCGACGTGCACGATTATGTGGACGTTTCCGTTGAGGACGAGGAAGCCTGCCCCCGGTATGCGGCGCGCGTGATCACAAACGTACGGGTGAAGGAAAGCCCGCTGTGGCTGAGGCAGTACCTGTTTGCCGCGGGGATGCGCAGCATCAACAACATCGTCGACATTACCAATTTTGTCATGCTCGAAACCGGGCACCCCATGCACGCCTTCGACCTTGACAAGGTGAAGGGCCGCAAAATCATCGTGCGCATGACCCGTCCGGATGAAAAGCTCACAACCCTTGACGGCAAGACCTACGCCATGACCGGGCGCGAGCTTGCCATCTGCGATCCGGACGGCCCCACCGGCCTTGCGGGCGTGATGGGCGGCGAAGAAAGCGAAATTACGGAAAACACGCGGCAGGTCATGTTCGAGTGCGCCTCCTTCGAGCGCACGGGCATCCGCCTCACCACGCGCCGCCTTGGCTTCCGCACGGAGGCCAGCGGCCGCTTTGAGCGCGGCGTTTCGCCAAAGACGGTGCTGGAAGCGCTCAACCGCGCCTGCCAGGCCGTGAACGAACTGGACGCCGGCGACGTGGTGCCGGGCGTCATCGACTTCTATCCCCATCCGCTCGGAACGGTGAAGGTGGACTGCCCGGTGGACTATGTGGTGCGCAGGACGGGCGTTGCGCTTAAGGGCGAGGAAATGGCGGAGCTTCTCAGGAAGCTGTACTTTGACGTCACCCTTTCAGACGGCGTTCTGCATGTGACCGCGCCGGAGTTCAGGCAGGATATCGAAGGCAAGGCCGATATCAGCGAAGAAGTGCTCCGCCTGGCCGGATATGACCGGATTCCCTCCACGCGCCTTCGCGGCGAAACCACCCAGGGCGGTCTGAACGACAAACAGCGCCGCCATCAGTGCGTACAGAACGTGCTGACCGGCATGGGCTTTTACGAGAGCATGACCTATTCCTTCATCAGCCGCAAGGTGATCGACCAGCTGCAGTTTGCCCCGGACGACTGGCGGAGCGCGCCTGTGACCATCCGGAACCCGCTGGGCGAGGACACCGCGTGCCTGCGCACGAGCCTGCTTCCGGGCCTTTTCAAAACCCTGTCCACCAACCAGCGCGCGGGCAACGCGTCCGGCAGGCTTTACGAGCTTGGCAATCTCTATGATTCTGCGAAAAAAACAGAGGACGGTCTGCCCCTTGAGCGGGACACCCTGGCCTTTGGCGTCTACGGAAACGAAGACTTTTATTCCCTGCGTGCCGTCGCGGAAAAGCTTTTGCGGCTCCTCGGCGTTTCCTATACCATCGTCCGCGCGTCGGAACGCTGCCTGCATCCCGGCCGCAGCGCAAAGCTGATGAGTGCGGACGGAGCGGAGCTGTGCGTGCTCGGTCAGGTACATCCCGATACCGCCGAAGCGTTTGACCTGGAGAAGGAAACCTTCGTCTGCCAGATGGATCTGGACGCGGTGTTTGCCGTTGCCGTGCCCATGGGGCATGTGCAGCCCATTGCCCGGTTCCCCGCGGTGGAACGCGATCTGGCGCTGGTCATGCCGGATCAGCAGCCGCTTGGGCCCCTGATGGACGCCATCCGCGCCGCCTGCGGCGAAAAGCTGGAGGACATCCGCCTGTTCGACGTGTTCCGCGGCATTCAGGTCGGGCCCGGGAAAAAGAGCGCGGCGTTCAACCTGATCTTCCGTTCTCTCGACCACACGCTGACCGAGGAGGAAATCACGTCCCTTGTGAAAAAGGCGCTGGACGCGGCGGCTTCTCTCGGCGCTGTGCTGAGGGCCTGACGGTATGCGGCTCGACGCGCTGGGCGTCCCCTTTGAAGCCCGGGAAGAGGCAGACTTTTCCTGGCTTGCGGTCTACGGGAGGGTGCTTCGCGTTTACGACAGCCTGACCAGCGGCAATCTGGTTTTCTGCATGGACGGCCCATACGGCCGCCTGAAGGTAAAATTTGCGGGAATCCGCACCCTGAACTCTGCCTCACAGCCCATGGTGGCTGTGAGGCATCTTGAACAGGCCATGCCGATCTATTCCTTCCGGCATGAAGCGTTTCCGGAACTTTTATCCTGCGGCCCGGTCAACAGCGGGACGGGTTATGCCGCGGTTTTCCGCTGGATGGAGGGGGTATGCCTGCATCCCTATCCGTACGATCCCTCTCCGCTTGCGCTGCTCTCCCGCCAGAGTCTGCGCGCAAGGCTGCGCATGGCGGATTCCATGATGGAACTGCACGTCTGTCTTGCGGAGCGCGGGTATGCGGCGAGCAATTTTCACGACGGCAATCTGATTTACGATCACGACCGCGGGGTTCTGTCCCTTTGCAGCGCGGACCGGTATCTGAAAATGCCGGCCGTGAACGACCAGGGGCGCATGCACGGGTCCGGCCGCTTCATGGCGCCGGAGGAACACCTCGGCGGGGAACGCATCGACGAAAAGACCACGGTGTACAACCTTGGCATGCTGCTGTTTGAACTCTTCGGCGATATGGAAAAGCGTGACACGCGCACCTGGATCGCCGGACGCGCGACCTACGAAACGGCGCTTCGCGCGTGTGACAGGCGGCGCGAGGCGCGCTTTGCCACCGTTGACGCGCTGCTGACGGCGTGGAGACGGGCCGTGGGGGAGATCAGCGGCATATAATGAACACTGTTTTGATGGATAAACATGCGGCAGTGCCGCGGCGGAGGCAGATTTGATTACCAGGGTATTGCCCGCACAGGGCGAAGCGATATTGCTTGCGGGAAGGCTGATCGCGGAAGGACAGCTGGTCGGCTTTCCGACCGAAACCGTATACGGCCTTGGCGGGAACGCACTGGATGAAAAGGCCGTGCGCGGTATTTTTGCCGCGAAGGGACGGCCGGCGGACAATCCGCTGATCGTCCATATCTGGGATCGGAGCCAGATGGAGGGCCTGTGTGAAATCCCGGAGGGGGCCGAAAAGCTGATGGATGCCTTCTGGCCGGGGCCGCTGACCATGCTCTTTCCCCGGACGGAGAAGATCCCGGACGAGGTGACGGCCGGGCTGCCGACGGTGGCGATCCGCATGCCGTCCATGCCCTGCGC